>JAFGXK010000004.1 GCA_016936695.1 Bacteroidales bacterium
AGCTGAAGACTGGGAAGGTTTCAAGACTGAAGTCGAGAATTCAAGTATTCCTGACAAAGAATTGATCCTCAGGGTTCTTTCAATGTACTCCGATCCTGAAGTCCGCGAACGGGAGATAAAGAACATGTCATCTGCTTTTGAAGCTCTCAAAACAGATGTTCTTCCCAAGCTGAGAAGGTCAAAACTCATTGTCAATGTTGATAATATCGGCCGCACTGATGAGCAGATACTAGCTCAGATGAAATCTGATCCGAAAGTTCTCAGCCTCGAGGAAATGCTTCATGCAGGAGCTCTTACAACCGACAAAAACGAGAAACTTGCATTCTACAAGGCTGTTGCCGAAGCTTATCCGAAGTGCATCCGCGCACACAACAACCAGGCTGCAGCTCTTCTTGACCTGGGCAGGGCTGATGATGCTATCACTGCTCTCGATAAGGCAAAAGCCATTGCAAACAACGACGTTGTTAAAAGCAACACAGCTTTCGCTCATATCCTGAAGGGCGAGATTGCAAAAGCTGAAGAACTCTTCAACTCCATGACTGCCGCCACTCCTGAATCAAGATACGGTCTCGGAATAGTTGCCATCACCAAGGGAGAATATGACAAGGCTGTCAACTTATTCGGAACCGAGGCTTCCAATAACCTGGCTCTTGCCCAGATACTGAAAGGCGACGTCAACAGGGCAAAAACGACCCTCGAAAGCCTCACAGGAGAAGCAAAAACAGCTCTTACTTCATACCTGAAGGCTATCGTCGGATCGCGTCTCGATGACAAGACCTATACCCTGAATGCACTGAAAGAGGCTTCAAGCCTTAGTTCAGACTTCAGAACAGCTCTCAGAAACGATCTCGAGTTTGCAAAATATTTCAGCGACAGTTCATTCGCAGGGATGTTCCAGTAGCTTGCTCATAACCATCAACCTAAAGGGGCGTTGCTTGCAACGCCCTTTTTGTTTACTTCCCAGAGTACTATCCCTGCGGTGACTGCAATGTTAAATGAATGCTTGGTTCCGAACTGAGGTATTACAATACACTTATCGCAAAGTTCAAGAGATTCCTGGCTTACACCTCTTACTTCGTGCCCGAAGACAAGTGCGTATTTCTGGTCCTGTTCGATAGTCAGGTCCTGAAGCTCGACTGCCCCTTCCACCTGTTCAACACCTATTATATAAAAGCCTTCATCCTTAAGCATTCGAATTGCATCTGAAGTACTCTCAAACCACTCCCATTCAACCGATTCAGTTGCTCCAAGCGCTGTCTTCTGTATATCCCTGTGAGGAGGACGGGGAGTGATCCCGCACAGATATAATTTCCCGGTAAGAAAGGCATCAGCCGTGCGGAATACCGACCCTACATTGTTGTGGCTCCTGACATTGTCGAGAACTACAACGAATGGCGATTTGGCCGAATTCCTGTAATCTGAAATGCTCTTTCTCCCAAGCTCTTTGTTAAGTAGCTTACGCATCCTTTTTTAGGCTAAAATAGGCAAATTATCCTTTTTTTTTCTATATTTCCCTCAAAGACAGGGAGGCGGCTAAACAGGGTATATTAATTCGCAGCAGATGAACATACATGAGTTCCAGGGAAAATCGATCCTGAAGGCATATAATGTCGACATTCAGGAAGGATTCGTGGCAAACAACGCCGAACAGGCAGTGATGGTTGCCACTCAGCTGAAGGGAAAATTCAATCCGGGGTGTTTCGTGGTAAAAGCACAGATACATGCGGGAGGGAGAGGAAAGGGAGGAGGTGTTAAAATTGCCCGCTCCGTTGAAGAAGCCGGCACTATTGCCGGTCAGATGATAGGAATGACCCTGGTCACTCCCCAGACCGGACCGGCAGGAAAAAAGGTTAACAGGGTACTCATTGCCGCCGATGTCTACTATCCCGGAAAATCGGAATCACAGGAATTCTATATGAGCATCCTGCTGAACAGGAAAAGCGGCCGCTATGTACTTATGTACTCACCCGACGGAGGAATGGATATTGAACAGGTGGCAGAAACGAATCCGGAACGAATTTTCACCGAGGAGATATCACCATCGATGGGAATACTTACTTTTCAGGCAAGAAATATTGCCTTTAACCTTGGCCTGAGCGGAGATGCCTTCCTTAACATGCGTAGGTTTGTTTACGGTATCTATGAAGCTTTTACTGGATGTGATGCCCAGCTTCTTGAGATCAATCCGGTTCTGAAAACCAGCGACGACAGGGTTCTTGCAGTCGATTGCAAGATGGTCATTGATGATAATGCCCTCTTCAGACATCCTGATCTGGAAGCAATGAGGGATTTTGATGAGGAAGACCCGGTTGAGGTAGAAGCAGGCAAGAACAACCTCAATTATGTGAAGCTGGATGGAAATGTGGGTTGCATGGTTAATGGGGCCGGACTTGCAATGGCTACAATGGATATTATTAAACTGTCGGGTGGGTCACCGGCAAATTTTCTTGATGTGGGAGGAAGCGCCAGCGCTGAAACAGTAAGGGCAGGATTCAGGATTATCCTCCGCGATCCTGCGGTGAAAGCCATTCTTATAAATATTTTTGGTGGTATTGTCAGGTGCGACAGGGTAGCCAACGGTGTTGTTGAAGCCTACAAAACGGCAGGTGAAATAAAGGTTCCCGTAGTGGTCAGGCTTCAGGGTACCAATGCAGCTGAAGCAAAGGAAATCATCGATAACTCCGGATTGTCGGTAATATCGGCAATATCATTCGGCGATGCTGCGGAAGCAGTGAGAAAAGCACTGGCATCAGTTTAAACCAGAAGGGAATACTTCCCCTCAGGATGTTATTATTTATGGGAGTCGTCGCAAAATGGCTTATTGCACGAACGACCGCAACGACACAGATATAGTTCGGAGACATTCTCTTTGATGTCCCTTTTGATATCCTGAAAAATAATGTTTCCGGTTATTTTGAGCGGACCGCCTTCAATAACCTCCACCACTGTTTCAGTTTTCTTTTTCTGATTGTTCTCCATAACACCTAAACATCTTCAAATCCAATTTTACGGTGAGTGCCGTCACAGAAGGGCATCTGGTTGCTTGAATCGCACCTGCAGAGCGAAATAAGTCCTCCCTTCATTTCCCTGGCGTTGTCGCCGTATTTAAGGATGAAATCACCTTTTATAATAATTGGACCGTCGTACATTATCTTTACTAAAACCGGTTGCTCCCTAACTTCAGTATCCTCTGTATCCTCTCCTGCAAGCTCAGGTCTTCTGAAAATTACATGATTGGTCTGATCGGGCCCTACTTCCAGGTTTCTCTCCGTATTATTCCATTTCCAGGTCAGAGCTTCGGTCGGACACATATTCACCACCTCAATTATCCTCTCAGTGGATGCTCCTTCCATATCAACCCACGGTCTTCTCCCGGGATCAAATACTTCTATCAGTTCCCTGTAGCAGTATGATGCGTGTACACAGGCATCCGGTTTCCAGTATACCGTTATGTCATCATTTTTGTAACGTCTGCCGCCGGAAAAACTTTTCCTGTCTTTTTCAATCATTTAATGACATTTGTTCGCAATTTAGTATATTTTGTGTAATAATTTGCGTTATTAATGACTACTGGTTAACTGTGAATTTCTATATTTGAAACTTGATGGGGATTGAAAGTTAAATTGAGTCTTAATCTTTAGGTTTTTCATGGGAAGGTTTTTCAGGTGCATTGCACTTTATTTACCCCGGCGGTTCGCCCTGTTTACAATAGCAGCAACTATTATAATGGTTCCTGCCTCGTTATTATTTGCAGGTACTGATTCCCCGTCAGCCGCATCAGCGCCGTTCCTTTCAATATCAACCCTTGCCTTTGTTCTAACCCTCATCGGAGCAATAATTGTTATGGCGGTTCTGATTCTTGTTTTTTCTGCAAGGATCCGTTCAGCCAACAGGGAATTGAGGGACAGGAACAGGCAGATTGAGGAGATAAACTTCCAGCTTCAGAAAACCAATAAAGATCTTTCGATTGAGAAGGAGAACATCACACGCGAATTTTCCTATTCGGAGATGTTCTATAAGAGCCTTATCCATTCGGCCGATGATGGGATATCTTTTTACGACAGGGACGGCAACCTGAAATTTGCCAACCCGGCTTTCCATTTCCTTGTCGGACTGACAAGAGAACAATACAATGCAATCGGAAATGACGGATTGGTACATCCCGAAGATGCCGATTATGAAACACACAAGACTGCAGCTCTTCGCGATAACGGATTTTATGAAAGTGAACTAAGGATCAGGCATAAGGATGGGCACTTCATAACGTTGTCGACAAAGTCGGTGACGGTAAAGGATGAAAACGGCGACATTATAGGCGCCCTTACAATATCGAGAGATATTACTGCCCTGAAAAAAGTGCATGAAGATCTTATTAAGGCAAACAAGGAGGCTGAGGCAAGCAACAGGCTCAAATCAAGTTTCCTGGCAAATATTTCGCACGAAATCAGAACCCCGTTAAACAGTGTTGTGGGATTTGCCAATCTTTTGCTGGCCAATGATCTTACAAATGAAGTCAAGGAGGAATATATCGAGCATATAAACCACAACAGCGAAAAGCTTCTTCAGATCATCGGTGATATTATCGACCTTTCCCGGCTTGAAAGCTCCCAGATAGAGATTACCTATGAGGAAGCTTCAGTAAACAATATCGTAAGCGAGGTTGTAGAGGACTCAAGAAAAATTATCAGGCGGAACGAAAAACCTATTGTGATCACCGTTATGAATATGCTTGAGGAAAACGGCGACCTTGTCTTTACCGACAGGGTATGGCTGAAAAGGGTGCTTAATCACCTTATGGACAACGCCGTTAAATTCACCCTCGAAGGCTCGGTTAGACTTTCCTATTCAAAAGAAAGCGACAGCCTGGTGTTCAGGGTTAAGGATACCGGTATCGGGATCAATCAGGAGAATCTCGACCATATATTCGAAGAATTCCGCCAGGAGATTGACGGACATCACAGGCCGTTTGAGGGATTGGGTGTCGGGCTTACCCTTGCCCGGGAGGTGGTTCAGAGAATGGGTGGTAAAATATACGTCCAGTCGGAAAAAGGAGTGGGTTCAGAGTTTAGTTTTTCAATTCCCTACCGGCCTGCCGGAGGCAGTACCCGTCTCAAATCAAGGCTTGAAGCAGCCGGTATTGAATCTCATGGTGGTCCCGTTAACTGGAGCAACCGGACCTGTCTTCTTGTCGATGATAACAAGGATGTGTTACTCTACCTTAACCGGATACTTTCCGACACTCATATCAAAACACTGACCGCAAGGTCGGGCGTTGAGGCAATAGAACTGGTTAAAAGCACTCCAGGCATCGATGTGGTCCTTCTTGATATGCAGATGCCTGAAATGAACGGAATAGAAGCAACCAGGGAGATCAGAAACATCCGTAAGGATATTCCCATAATTGCACAGACTGCCTTCATCTTTGAAGACGACAAGGATATAATACTCGAAGCAGGATGCGATGCCTGTCTCATAAAACCAATAAGGAAGGATCATCTGCTTACAGTCATGTCGAGTTTCCTGAAGTCGGTCTGATTTCCTGTAAAGTGCCGATCCGCTACTAATGATGAACAATCATTTTGCTGATATTATTTTGCCCCTGGCCTATAAAGGCCTCTTAACATACTCCATCCCTGATGAGATGAAAAGGTCTGTTCACCCCGGCTCCAGGGTTCTTGTTCAGCTGGGAAACAGAAAGCTTTATTCCGGAATTGTCAACAGGATCCATGACATCCCTCCTGCTGCAAGGAATCTTCGACCTTTAATCCGTGTCCTCGATGCTGAACCGGTGGTAAATGAGATTCAGCTAAAATTATGGAATTGGATCTCAGAATATTATATGTGTTCGGCGGGCGAGGTAATGAAAGCAGCCCTGCCGTCGGACCTGTGCCTGGAGGGTGTTACGGAGTTACCAGTCACCGAAAAGTATAAGCCAAGAGAGGAATCCTTCGTCAGGCTTGCATCGGCCTTCACCGAAGACCGGCTCAATGCTTTCCTCGACAGCCTTTCGCGCGCTCCTGTTCAATTGCGGCTCCTAACTGTTTATCTCGACCTGTCAGGGTATGTCCCGGAAGCTCTGGTAAAACCTGTTAGAAAAAGTCTTCTATTGAAGGAAGCAGGTTCTGCTCCCGGCAGCATCGAAGGGCTAGTGAAGAAAGGAATTCTGGAGATAATTGAAATGGAAACGGGACGTCTGGCCGAATACAAGACGCCCGCTGAACCTCTTAAACAACTTACCGGAGAACAGTATGCCGGACTCAAGGAGCTTAAGAATATCTTCAGCGACAGGGAAACGGTTCTACTTCATGGAGTAACATCGAGCGGAAAGACAGAAATCTATATCCATCTCATAGATGAGCAGCTAAAACTGGGAAAACAGGTTCTTTACCTTCTCCCCGAAATTGCTCTTACAACTCAAATAATCCAGCGTCTTCAGAAACATTTTGGCCAGGTAACCGGAATTTACCATTCACGCTTCAGCAATGCCGAGCGGGTAGAGATATGGAACAGGGTTGGAAGACAAAACGGTGCAAAGGAATATAACCTTATTATAGGCGCCCGATCAGCCCTTTTTTTGCCTTTCAGGAACCTGGGGCTGATAATAGTCGATGAGGAGCACGACGGATCATATAAACAGCACGATCCGGCTCCAAGGTACAATGCCCGCGATTCGGCAATTGTCCTTGCCGGATTCCACAAGGCAAAAACGGTCCTGGGATCTGCCTCTCCTTCGGTCGAAACCTACAACAATGCCATTACTGGCAAATACGGACTTGTTGAACTCAGGGAGAGGTACGGCTCAGTTAAGCTTCCCGTGATCATTCTGGCCGACACCCGCGAGGCTTATAGAAAGAAACTGATGGTTTCACACTTTACCCCGCAGCTTCTCGAAGCCATCGACGGAGCCCTGGCAAACAACGAACAGGTTGTTCTGTTCCAGAACAGAAGAGGATTCTCACCTTACCTTGAATGCCCCGAGTGCGGCTGGATACCGAAGTGTGTACAATGCGCCGTAAGCCTTACCTACCACAAAGGAATAAACAGGTTGGTCTGCCATTATTGCGGATATTCATCTCCAATACCTGCAAAGTGCGGAAATTGCGGCTCGCCCGGACTTCAGACCAGGGGATTCGGAACAGAAAAGATTGAAGATGAGATAAAGATAGTGTTCCCCTCAGCCAGGGTGGCAAGAATGGACCAGGACACCACCAGGGGGAAAAGCTCCTTCGAAAGGATAATCAGAGCCCTGGAGGAAGGTCAGACCGATATTCTTATCGGAACCCAGATGATCTCAAAGGGACTTGATATCGAGAATCTGACAGTCGTGGGAATACTGAACGCTGACAATCTCCTTAATTATCCCGATTTCAGGGCTCACGAAAGGAGCTTCCAGCTGATGGAACAGGTTAGCGGCAGAGCCGGAAGAAGAACAAAGACAGGAAAGGTTGTGATCCAGACTTCTGATCCGGGAAACAGGATGATCAGACTGGTTCTGAATCACGATTACAGGAATATGTTCAGGATCCAGATGGACGAAAGAAAGGCATTCAATTATCCTCCCTACTGCAGGATGATAAGGATCAGCGTCAAACACCACGACAGGTCACTTCTGAACAGTTATTCAGATATCCTGGCCCGGGACCTGAAGGCGGAATTCGGCAAAAGGATTCTTGGTCCTGAGTTCGCCCCGGTATCCCAGGTCCAGCTGTGGTACATAAAAAATATCCTTGTAAAACTCGAAAGGGAAAAACCGGCAGCGCAGGCGAAAAAGTATATTTCCGGCGCTATAGAACGGCTTCTCAGGGAAAAGGGAGCTTCGGCTCTCAGGATAGCGGTTGATGTGGATCCGTACTGAGCTGGCTTAAGAGGTGTTATATTCTTTCAGAAGTTCCCTGACATTATTGTCAACACTCCATTTCTCAACTATCGTTTTACGGATCTCTACCGGATCAGGTTTAGTTCTCCCGGAAATCACATCATCGAGAATATGTTTCAGAGCGTCGGCGTCGTTAACCGGAAATAGAAAGCCGTTTCTGCCATGCTCTATCACCGACTTATGAATTCCGACTGTTTCGGTGGCCACTGTTATAAGACCGCAGGCCATGGCTTCTAGACAAACCAGGGAAAAGCCTTCAGATACCGACGGGATGATCACGACTGAACTGGCTTTGTAGTATTCTACTATATTACTGGTCTCCGGAATGAAATGGACCTGGTCTTCAACCTTACTTTTTTTGGCTGCCTCGCGGATCTCAGCGGCATAACCATTGTCGTCGACCTTGCCGATAAGCATCAACCCCCAGTTGCGGTTCACTGACAACAGGGGGGCAATGGCTTTCACCGCAACAAGCTGTCCTTTAGATGGCCTGATCCGTCCGGCCACACTGACAAGCGACTTTTGGTTTATTCCCTGTACCCCGGTCTTTTCTCCGGTTGTGAAAATATCAGTGTCGACTCCATGGGGGATCATGATGTTGCTGACCGGAAGACTTTCTGCCATTCCCGGATTAAGACTGATGACCTGATCGGCTTTTTTCATCAGCCAGATTGTAAAGCCGGAGGGCAAAGTGTCGGAATGCCTTGTGAAGAAGAGCCTGAACCTGGCACCAAGGAGTCGGAGGAGCAGTGCAAACAGTATCTCATTGTTCCGGTGAGCATGAATTATGGTTTCCTTGCCAGAATAAACATTTATGAGAAGGCTGCCTAAACTTATTTTCGGACAATCGATTCCATATCCGAACACACGGGCTTCGGCATATCTGTTCATTACCGGAATGATTGTTTCCACGCTTCTCGTGACTCCCGTCCTGTGTGAATGGAAATGGATATGGATGATCATTGCGCTTGTATCTGATACAAATGTATTTATTTATAGACAATGATGATAAGTTAAACAGGATTCCGAATTCCCTTGTCCTGAATTGCTATGTATCACTTCTTTTTATAATTTTAGCCCCTGCTGATTTAACAGATCAGTTCGATGCAATTATTCATGCAATTATGGCCTTATGACTCCTGATGAAAAAATCCTGACTGCCGATTACCTTGGGAAAACACTCAAAGTACCTTATTTTGCCGCTGCCACAACCGGCAGTTTCAGGGGTAATATCAAGAACGGGCAGGCAATAGTACGTGAAACAGAAAAGATCAGGGTCTTCCTGGAACTAAGTCGTCTGATAAAGGATCCCGTCCTTTTCGACATCGGGGCATGCTTCGGGACTTACAGCTATATCACCATGTTCAATCCTGAGCTTCGTGCGGAGGCTTTTGAGCCTTATCCTAAAATGATTGAATATATGAAGGATATTATCCGGCTCAACGACTTGCCAAATATCACAGTAAATGAATTTGGCCTGTCCGACAGGGACAGGAAATGCGATATGCAGTTCGGATCGGCCTTCCAGCGCTCGGAACTGAACCTGAATGTCGGCACCACCAATATACGCACCGATGCGGAAGGTGATTTTGTATTCAGGAGCCTCGATTCATTGAATATCCAAAAAATGGACCTGGTTAAAATGGATGTTGAAGGACACGAAATGGAGGTTCTCGAAGGCGCCTCCGAAACGCTCAGGAGATGCAGGCCGGCATTTATCCAGATAGAGATTCACAACCGGAACAAGGACAGGAAGGAGAGGGTCCGGACCATTCTCACGAAGTATCTGAATAATGAGTACACAGTCTCCCATAACTTTTTAAAGTTCCATGGGGACTACTTTTTCAGACGGAAAGACTTTTGATAACCGATAATATGGAAAGAAATTTTATCTCCCGGAATCCGCTGAGGAGTGCAGTTTTATTGATTGCCGTCCTGCTTATGTTCACTGTTGGTTCATGTTCCGTTAAGGATGCTGAAGAAAACTTTGACCCTGTCGAACTCGTCAATCCCCTTATGGGAACCGATTCGGAATACAGGCTTTCAACGGGCAATACTTACCCTGCCATTGCGCTGCCGTGGGGAATGAATTTCTGGACTCCCCATACACGGGAAATGAACAACGGCTGGGCATACACCTACGATGACTTCAAAATAATGGGTATCAAGCAGACTCACCAGCCCAGCCCGTGGATAAATGATTATGCCGCCTTTTCAATAATGGCCGTGACCGGGAAAATGAAATACACCCAGCAGGAGCGGGCTTCGTGGTTCTCACATAAAGCTGAGGTAGCCAAACCCTATTATTACAGTGTTTACCTGGCCGATTACGACGTCACTGCGGAAGTTACACCAACTGAAAGGGCCGCTATGTTCAGGTTCACCTACCCCCGGAGTGATTCTTCCTGGATCATAATAGATGCTTTTAACAAAGGATCGAATGTTAGAATAATTCCTTCAGAACGAAAAGTCGTGGGCTGGTGCAAGAACAACCATGGCGGAGTGCCGGCAAATTTCTGTAATTACTTTGTTATAACATTCGACAGGGACTTCCGAGAGACTCACACATGGAACGGATACACCCTGAATGCCAACGATCTGGCTGAAGAGGGGAATCATGTAGGGGCAATCCTTGGATTCAGCACTTCGGAAGGTGATCAGGTTAATATGAGGGTGGCTTCATCGTTCATCAGCGAGGAACAGGCTCTTCTCAATCTTGAAAGCGAGACGGGCCGACTGACTTTTGAAGATGTAAAGGAAAAGGCAAAAAATATCTGGAACGCAGAGCTTTCAAGAATAAGTGTAGAAGGCGGAACAGACGATCAGATGAGGACATTCTATTCGTGCCTCTACCGTTCGCTTCTTTTTCCTAGGAAGTTTTTTGAAATAAATTCAAAGGGAGAGTTAGTGCATTACAGCCCATACAATGGCGAGATACTCCCGGGTTATATGTTCACCGACAACGGATTCTGGGATACGTTCAGGTCGCAGTTCCCTTTCCTTACCCTGATGTATCCGGAGCTGAACAGCCAGATAATGCAGGGTCTTACAAACACCTACCTCGAAAGCGGCTGGCTGCCTGAATGGGCAAGTCCGGGCCATCGCGACTGCATGATCGGGTCCAATTCGGCATCCCTGATAGCTGATTCCTGGCTCAAGGGCATCAGGGGCTATGATATCGAAACGCTGTATGAGGCAATATTGAAGAATACCGACAGCGTTGGACCAGTTTCATCGGTCGGAAGGCTTGGCGCTGAATATTATAACAAACTCGGATATGTTCCTTACGACGCAGGCATAAATGAAAATGTCGCAAGAACACTTGAATATGCTTATGCCGATTTTTGTATTGCAAGTCTGGGAGAAGCCCTAGGGAAGCCGGTAGAGGAAGTTTCTAAATTCCGCAACAGGGCCATGAACTATAAGAATGTGTTTGATAAGGGAAGCATGCTGATGAGGGGTCGCAACCTCGACGGAACCTTCCAATCGCCCTTCAGTCCATACAAATGGGGCGATGCCTTTACTGAAGGAAACAGCTGGCACTATACCTGGAGCGTATTTCAGGATGTTGAAGGCCTGGTGTCGCTGATGGGAGGGAAGAAGGGTTTCACCGCCATGCTCGATTCAGTCTTCGCTGTCCCTCCGGTATTCGATTATTCGTATTACGGCCTGGTGATACATGAGATACGCGAGATGCAGGTAATGAACATGGGAAATTACGCTCATGGAAACCAGCCCGTTCAGCACATGATATATCTTTATAGTTATGCCGGTGAACCCTGGAAAACACAATACCACATCAGAGAGGTGCTCGACAAGCTCTACAACTGGCTTCCCGATGGTTACTGCGGCGATGAGGATAACGGCCAGACTTCAGCATGGTATGTCTTCTCTTCACTGGGTTTCTATCCGGTGACACCCGGAACGGATGAATATGTATTCGGATCACCTTTGTTCAAAAAGGCTACGCTGAGATTTGAAGACGGGAAAAGTCTGGTTATTGAGGCACCTGACAATTCCAGGGAAAATGTATATGTCGGCGGTATATCACATAACGGACGAGAGCTTAGCAGGAACTTCATCAGGCACTCGGAGCTTCAGTCGGGTGGAAAACTGCAGTTCACCATGCAAAATACTCCTGACTTAAAACGGGGAACGACAGAAGAATCCTATCCCTTCTCCATGAGCAGGGAAGATCGCTGATTTAAAGTTTCAGGCTAACTCCAAGACGTTTAAGAAAAGCAGTAAGCCAAACCATCAGTACTGCCCAGATGATCGAACCTCCGATTAATACCGGAAGGTTTGTCGATTGCTTGTAAAAAAACACCGGTAATCCGCCCATCCATATCAGGTGATAAAGGATGTCAGGCGCCAGATATGTGGTGAGTGAGTTCTCTCCTGCAGGCCGGAAAAAGTCAGCCCATCGGGTCTTTTTGAATACATCAGCGGTAACATAAATGATGGTGAACACCAGAAAGCTTATCCCCGTGCATACCAGCCCCCAGCTCGGAGTGGCCTGGATCTTCGAAAGGATAAACCATTTGCGCAGAAATAATCCTGCAGCCAGTATTAAAACTCCCGAAATGGCCAGGTCCCTGATCAGAGGCTTTTGGCCTGTATCGGCTGACCTCTTTACCAACAATCCTGCAACCGTGCCTGAAATGACGATGAACGGCACATTTCCGTCGACGATCACGCCCAAAAAGGGTCTGGCCGGATCAAGGAAACCAGTTAGTCCCAGCGACGACAAAACATTGAGACCCAGGAACAGGGCTGCAACTAAGGCTGTAAGGGCGATGGAGTTCCTGCAGAGGATAAAAGTCAGTCCGGCTGCAAGATAACCCCAGCCTATAAGCCCCAGGATTCCCCACCATCCGGTAATCAGAGAGCCGTCGTTTTCGGGTTGTCCCGATCTGAACTTGAATATCAGGACTATCAGCAGTCCTATGCCAACAAGACGGAAGCCGGTTACAGTAAAAGGTTTTTCGTCCTTGCTGCGGTAATTGTTCCATACAAGGAAAACTGCAAGGTACATCAGAAGCGCCCACAGGTTCTTCCCGATGCCGGTGAGTTCAGGATCGACCCTTGAGGTGTTGAGCATCAGAACTCCAATAACGAGGAGGCTGACCGTTCTGTAGATAATGTGTTTTATGTTGTCCGACTGAGTAAGCCCTTTCGATATCCTGTTTGTTATGGCAAATGGCACAGACATTCCGGCAATGAAAAGAAAACCCGGGAACACCCAGTCGGCCAGTCCCATACCATCGAAGTCAGCCGCCATGTGCCCGAGCCAGGCAGGGGCAACGTCCATGTTGAGGTCGTTTACAAAAAGCATCAAAAAGAGGGTAAGTCCCCTCATGATATCTATCGATGCAATACGTCCGGATGACATGGCTGTTCTACTTTTAACCCCGGAAAGATATAAAATTATCTCTTCCCTGCTATGAGGAAAAATGTGCCGGTACGGCGGAATCCCCAATCAATATGAATTGTCTATATTTAAGTTCTTAACAAGAGTTGCTGGTTGCTGGTTGCTGGTTGCTTGTTGCTTTGAATTGGACATTGCAGTTTTTAAAGTATTATTAGCATTATTATTGAAAGCATTATTTATTTCCTTATTAATCATAATTTTAACCAGCAACCAGCATCTAGTAACCAGCAACTTGAGTTTTTAAATGAATTACAAGGATGTTAGAACCAGTTGACTATGATTAAAAGTCCATTCAAAAAGGGCCTCCGGTTTGTTATGCTGCTGATCCTTCTGATCATTATGTCGGTTACGTTGAATGCAGAGATCACCAGGGTCATTGTGACGAAAACGGAACCCTATCTCGAAGGGAGAGTGTTTGGAGATGCCGGGTCCTATCTCAGGCTTTCCGGACAGCTATATGGCGAGGTTGACCCCCGGAATCCTCTCAACAGCCTGATTCAGGATATAAGCCTGGCTCCAGTCAATTCAAGGGGGATGGTCGAATACGTTTCGGATTTTGTAATCCTGAAGCCGGCCGATATGACCCGGAGTAACGGCCTTCTTTTCATGAGTCTTCCAAACCGGGGCAATATCCTCCCCGCAGATACTGCCCTGCTTCGGCGCGGGTATATTTATGTGTGGTGCGCCTGGCAGGCCGATGTCCTGAGGGGAAATAACAGGCTTCTGATGAGGGTTCCATATGCGGGAATCGGAGGAGGTTCGATTGCCGGCATTCACCGCGCTGAGTTTGAGGTCACCACACCGACTGTCACCCTGAACCTGAGCAGCGGATTCTTTACGGGGCTTACTCATCACAGTTACGAGACTATTACCGTTGACAACACCGGACTTGCACTTACCAGAAGAGTCCTAGAATCGGATAGGCGCGACACGATACCAAATGCCGAATGGGCTTTCTCAGATTGCAATAAAGGCCGTTTTCCGGGCTATCCCAGCCCTTCGAAGATATCACTCAGGGACGGTTTCCAGCCCGGGTACATCTATGAGCTGATATATACTGCAAAGGATCCGCTGGTGCTGGGGCTTGGATTCGCGGCAATCCGCGATTTTGCATCATTTCTGAGATATGAAACAGCTGACAGTTATGATTTTTCCGGTCCTTTGATCAGTCAGGGCTCAGTGGAAAATCCAATCAGCTCAGCCATATTGCAGGGAGTGTCGCAGTGCAGCAATTTCACCAGGACTTTCCTGCATCTCGGGTTTAATCAGGATGAAAGAAACAGGCAGGTCTTCGACGGTGTGAATGCTCATCTTGGTCCGCGAAGGATCGCACTGAACATCAGGTTCGGACGTCCGGGAGGAGGGGGAATGCAGCGCGAGGATCACCTTTACCCGGCAAATGACCCGCCATTCTCATGGGGAGTAACGACCGATCCCATATCGGGTGTCACCGGAGGAATACTGGAGAGATGTCTGGAAACAGGAACCTGCCCGAAGATTATGCAGACACTCAGTTCCTCGGAATACTGGCAGTCGAGGGCTTCGCTTACGACTACCGATTCGAATGGTACCCGCGACCTTGAAATTCCAGGTAACGTGAGGATCTACCTGTTTTCAGGGACCCAGCATACCCCGTCAGTGGCTGCCGATCAGATGAGCGGATTCCCCCAGAATCCGAATTCCTATGCCCCTTACCTTCGTGCGCTGATTGTTGCACTCGAGCAATGGATTATGGACGAAAAGGAACCACCAGCCAGTTCATATTCCACAATTGCGTCAGGCACGCTTGTATCACCTGCCAGGGAAGCAGCCGGCTGGCCTGAGATTCCCGGAATCCCCTATTCCGGGAAAGTGAATGAACTCCCTCTTCTGGATTACGGTCCGGAGTACGATTTCAAAAATGTGACAGGAATAATTTCACGGGAACCGCCTCTGATCAAATCGGAACAAACCTTTAAGACACTTGTTCCGAAAGTCGATCGCGACGGCAACGAACTTGCAGGCATCAGGGGCATGGAGATCAGGGTTCCTCTGGGCACGCATACAGGATGGGCACTCAGGAGGGAAGGATATGGAAAGGGAGACCTGTCATCTCTGAACGGCATGTTCATTCCGTTCCTGAAGGCAAGAAAGGAAAGGAAGGAATCGGATGATCCCAGGCTGTCTCTCGAGGAGCGTTACAAGACCCATGAAAGGTATGTGGAGGAGATCAGGAAAGCAGTGCAGGAGTTGGTAAGTCAGGGATTTCTTCTTCCAGAAGATGCCCTTTTAATGGTTGAAAAGGCTGAAAAGAGTAATATGCTGAGATAGGAGGTTCTGGTTGCTGGTTACTGTTTGCTGGTTAGCGGCGAGTGGTGCAGGGCTCGGGGCGCAGGAAAATCTTTAAGTCTGTTGGAGTAGCAACATAGGGAAAAAGTATTATTTTTGTGCTCTCTTCGGGGTGTAGCACAGTTGGCTAGCGCGCTACGTTCGGGACGTAGAGGTCGGAAGTTCGAGTCTTCTCACCCCGACCAATAAGTAAACTAACCCGTTGCAAATGTGATGTTTACAACGGGTTATTTCTTTGTGGTGGAAAATATGGTG
>JAFGXK010000054.1 GCA_016936695.1 Bacteroidales bacterium
TGGGCATGTCCGACGGACTTTTCGGACTATTTATGATACTGGCTGCAATCGGCATGTTTATTGTGGCTGAATGGGCTGAGAAGAAGTTCCCAAGGGAAGAATATTAACAGAAATAAATATATAATCATGAAGCAGTTAAAATTACTTGCGATTATTATTATACCACTTGGTATAATTCTGGCAGCCGTACCTGCCGACAGGATCAGCCAGACTCGTCTTACCCCTGAGGAACTTCTTCAGGAAGCGGGAGCGGGGGTGCAGTTTATCGCTCCCGATGCTATAGCCGATATGCTGGTTCAGAAGGATCCCTCACTGCGCCTTATCGATGTGAGAACACCTGAGGAATTTGATGCATATAGCATGCCCGGAGCCGTCAACGTTCCGCTCAGCAATCTCCTGGCTGACGAGTACAAGGATCTCCTGAACCAGGATGCCTACGTAAATGTCTTTTATTCAAACGGTTCGGTGTATGCCAACCAGGCATGGATGATCACAAGGCAGCTGGGATATGAAAACAACTTCGTGCTTGAGGGAGGACTGAACTACTGGTTCGGAAACATTCTCTCTCCACAGGAACCTGCTCAAACCAGTCCGGATGAAGAATTCGCCAGGTACGATTTCCGGCTTAGTGCTGCTGCTGCTCTTGGCGGCGGAGGTGTTGTTTCAACAGAAACAAGTGCCCCGGCGGTTAAAGCTGTGAAACCCGCCGTGACAGCCAAGGCAAAGAAGAAACCTGCGGGCGGTTGCTGAATGTTTAACTATACAGCCACCTATACAGATCTGTATCAGCTGACCATGGCCCAGGCCTACTTCTTCCATGGTCAGAAGGATAACATTGCAGTTTTCGATTATTTTTTCAGGAAACTGCCTTTTGAAGGCGGATATGCAATTTTTGCCGGTCTTGAAGATATTCTTGATATTCTTCAGGATATCAGGTTTGACCGCGACGATCTTGATTTCCTCAGGACGAAGGGATTTAAGCCTGAATTCCTCAAATTTCTGGAACAGTTCAGGTTTACGGGAACCATCTGGTCATCACTCGAAGGAGATGTGGTTTTTCCGGTAAGACCTGTCCTGCAGGTTGAGGCGCTTATCATTGAGGCCCAGATCGTGGAGACCATAATTCTTAACGTCCTCAATTTTCAGACCCTCATTGCAACGAAAGCAAGCCGCATGAGGCTGGCAGCCGGAGAAAATACATTAATCGATTTTGGCCTGCGCCGGGCTCAGGGACCGGGAGGCTACTATGCCAGCAGGGCCTGTTTCGTCGGCGGCTTCAATGCAACCAGCAACGTGGCGGCCGGCCGCAACTACGGGATTCCGGTGTCGGGAACCATGGCACATTCCTACATTGAGAGCTTTGACGATGAACTGAAAGCATTCAGCCATTTTGCAGAAGGACAGCCGGAGGGATGCGTTCTCCTTGTTGACACTTATGATACCCTTGACAGCGGTCTGCCCAATGCTATCCTCACTGCAAAAATGATGGAAGAGAAAGGACAACGGCTGTTCGGAATAAGGCTCGACAGCGGCGACCTTGCATATCTTTCAAAACAATGCCGTGAGATTCTCGACAGGGCAGGACTGAACTATGTTAAAATTGCCTCTTCAAACCAGCTCGATGAACATATAATAAAGAGCCTTCTAGAACAACAGGCTCCCATCGATGTTTTCGGCGTGGGTACAAGCCTGGTGACAGGAGCCCCCGATGCAGCGCTTGACGGTGTTTATAAACTTGCTTTTTCGGGGGGGAAACCGAGGATCAAAATATCGGAGAATGTGAAAAAGATCACCCTGCCTCACCGGAAACAGGTCTTCAGGGTGCTGGATGACGACGGCCGTTTTGCAGGAGCCGATGCAGTTACAATGAACACCGAACAGGATGTGGATATCATGTACCATCCGCTGTTTCCCGATAAGTCGCTTGCGATAGGAGGAAAAAGGAAAGAACCCCTCCTTCATAAGATTGTGGAGGGAGGACGAAGACTTTCACCTTCAACTTCACTGGAAGAGATTGCCCGGTACAGCACCGAACGGCTGAAACTCCTGCCTGAGGAATACAAACGGTTCAATTATCCACATGTCTACAAGGTGGGTATCAGCGGGTTACTTCGCAATGAGCGCGACAGGCTTATTGCAGAAAAAGAAGTTTAGAGCTATGCAGACACTTGTTATTGCTGATGTACAAAATGATTTTATGCCGGGCGGCGCTCTTAAAGTGCCCTTTGGCGATGAAATAGTCGGTGTGATAAACACCATTCAGGACCGTTTTGATCTGATTGTGGCCACGCAGGACTGGCACCCGAAGGATCATGTCAGTTTTGCATCGAACCATCGCGGTAAGAAGCCCTTCGATAAGATCGAACTATATGGTGAAGATCAGGTCCTCTGGCCCGACCATTGCGTTCAGGGAACCCCGGGTGCAATGTTCCACCCCGATCTCAACACCATCGGGGTTTCAGCTATCTTCAGAAAGGGAATGAATCCTGAGGTCGACAGCTACAGTGGTTTCTATGATAACAGGCACATGGTAAGCACAGGACTGTCAGGCTACCTGAAGGAGAAAGGAGCACACGATATTTATTTCTGCGGTCTGGCTGCAGATATCTGCGTCCTTTACACCATGCTCGATGCTTTGCGTGAAGGCTTCTCCGCAACCCTTATCGAAGACGCTTCCCGCCCCCTTGATATAAGCTCATTCGGAAACCTGAAGAGGGAGATTATGGAGAAGGGTTTAAAGATCATCAACAGCTGGGATCTTTAGTCCCGGTATAGGCCCCCTTTTTATACCAGAGACTTGTATTTCTTCATTATTTCCGAAGTGGACATCACAAAATCCATATACTGAGCATGTCGGTAGGGCAGTAGGCTGCCGGAGTTATTCCTTGAAAGCTTGCCCCTGACACTGTTGAGGTTATTATAGCCTTTTGAATCCATCCATTTTTCCATGTCGCTCAGGATTGTACCGATCACTTCAATCTGGTTCAGGTAAAGCGTGCTTACGACCTGCACACAATCACTGCCTGCAAGCAGCATTTTAATGACGTCATCACCTTTGAAAATTCCCGAGCCTGAACAGACTGAAGCCTTGATATTTCCATGAAGCAAGCCTG
Organism: Bacteroidales bacterium; assembly: GCA_016936695.1. GTDB lineage: Bacteria > Bacteroidota > Bacteroidia > Bacteroidales > VadinHA17 > LD21. Next base: position 3,114 of record JAFGXK010000054.1, read on the forward strand.
CAAACCTCATCGGCAGCCTCATATCCTCAGGATGGCTCAAACTATAAGGAAATATGTGTTTTTCTGTCTGAATGTCAATATCAGGCTGGAACAACCGGTTGAACAGAACGAATGCGTCAGCTCCCGCTTTGTCCATTTCTGAAATCATCATCAGCGGATTGGTATAATACGGACTCAGCTTTACCGAAACGGGGATGCTGACTGCTGATTTAACATCTTTAACTGTCTGAATATGTTTCTTTTCCACATTGTCAAAGTCTTCCTCCATCTTCTCCGGTCCGGTATAAAGGTTCAGCTCAATGGCATCAACGCCGGTTTCCTCAATCTTTTTTGCGTATTCAATCCAGGTTTCAGACCTGACTGCATTGAGGCTGGCAATCACTGGAATACTGACAGCTTCCTTTGCCCTTTTTAGATTCCAGAGGTGCTCTTCGGGATATGTCAGATCCGATTTCGAATTGGGGAACAGAGTGATCATCTCGGCGTTTCTTTCCTCATATTCAGTGCGCCTTTCAAACAACTCAAGGTTTTCAGCCTGAATCTGTTCTTCAAAAAGCGATTTGTAAACGATGGCGGCAGCCCCGGCTTTTTCCAGCCTTTTAAGGTTATCTGTATTTGTCACCATATTACTGGCGCCGGCAACGACCGGATTCTTGAGTTCCAGTCCCATGTAATTTGTTCGTAAATCAGCCATAATTCCTGTATTTTGTTTGTAATTCCGTTAAATTCTGTGGTTAAACCATCAAATAACCTTTTCTTGTTTGTAGACAGAAGTTGTCTTTTTCATTAAACAATCCAGCAGGCAAAAAGTTTTGGAAAATGTAACTTCCGGCTGAAAGTCGGGGGGAATTTTACGAGACAGATTATAATTAATTACA
>JAFGXK010000005.1 GCA_016936695.1 Bacteroidales bacterium
TCAGCCCTTTCGTGTCTAATGATCGCAGTAATTTGCTCCGGCAGCCAGAGTATCATTCAGCAGATCATTTGCGAGATCCTTTGGAGGTTTGATCGGAGCCCCTACAAATACATTTATATTTTGCCGATTGAACAAATCAATGGCTCTCTGTCCCATGCCTCCGGCAATGACATCCGTCACGCCCCTTTCAGCAAGCCAGCCCGGAAGCAGTCCGGGTTCATGCGGTGGAGGTGTTACAAGGATTTCGCCGGTAATATTGTTTGTTTCGGCATCAATAATTGCAAATTGCTCGCAATGACCAAAATGTGAACATAAAATTCCGTCTTCCAAAGGAATGGCTATTTTTTTCTTCATGAATCTTGTTGTTTTAATCTTGTTACTGATTATTGCTGTTTTCCGCGCGAACCCGTTCCCTGTCCCTGGCCGCGGCCTGCGCCAGTTTTCCTGCCTTTACCCCTTCCTGAGCCGGATTCCCTGGTTTCCTGACCGCCGCTTTTGCTACCGCAGCGCCCTTTTCCTCTTCCTGTTCCTGAACCTTTTCCTTCAGGTCCTGTACCATCCATACGTGGCATAATTCCTAATTTTTTAATTGTTTAACATATCAATTATTTCACTGATCTTTTTTTCCGGTTCCTTCAGCACAATCATCTGTATTTTCAGACTGTCGAAAAGGGACTTAATCTTGAACCCGAATTCACCCGATATCACCTTCTCCACACCTCGTGATGCTACAATCTGAACTGATGCCGGACCTGCTCCTTCCTGAGCCTCCCTGTTTGGGTTGGGGATAAATTCAATACCCTTCGTTTCAGTGTTATATATGACAAAAGAGGTACAGCGTCCGAAGCGTTGGTCCAGTTTACTGTCGAGAGTGTTCCCAGTGCTTGTTATTGCAACTTTCATGATTATCTGTTTTTGTTAATTATCTTATTTATCAAAATCTGCCACATTTGAGAATTGAGAACTATGGCACAAAGGGCATTCCTTTACCGGGGTCAGTTTTTCGGGATTATTGAAGTGACAGCCGCAACGGTTGCATAAGTACCATTCGCTGTCGTAGAAAATCTTGCCTCCTTCAATTATTAGCTGCCGGCCGTTTACCATGGCATCGGCAATTTTTTTCCTGGCAGAACTGTGAATCCTTGTAAGCGTAGGTCTCGATACCGCCATCATTACAGCAGCCTGCTGATGACTCAGCAACTCATGGTCGCACAGCCGAATCGCTTCATATTCTTCAAGATGCAGGAAAATACCCGGACTTTTATCGGATTACAGTTTATCGCCATATGGCTTTAATCCTGATATCAGCGGAGGGTTACTTATCTTCCTGAGTCTGTGCGGCCGGGGCGACATTAGTTATGAGCCATAGTTCACTGCAAATATAATGAACTATCGCTCATAATAAACAGAAATGATAATTTTTTTTCAGGAAGGTGCCCTGCGCCCTGCGCCCTGCGCCCTGTGCCCTGTGCCCTGTGCCCTGTGCCCTTTAAAGCCGCTACACCATGAAAATATCCAGCCCCCTCTTCACCAACCCCGCCAGTACGATGGCGAAAAGAGTCTCGACAAGACTGATTGTAAGCGCCTTTTTCCAGCCATATTCCTTCCACAGAACTGAGATGGTTGCTACGCAGGGCACATAAAACATGCTTACCACTGCAAGGGTGATCATCTGGGTGGAGGTCAGGACATCTGAGAAATTTGTTGTCCCCAGGTAAGCGGCAAGCATCACAAGAATAAGCTCCTTGCGGAGGATGCCAAATATCAGTAGAATGCCCGTTACGGCAGGAAGTCCGAGCCAGTTGACAGTGACAGGACTCATCACTGATGCAATAGCCGGCATCCATCCTGCCAGGTTAATGGCCTGAATCAACACTCCCGTAACAATTACGATCGGGGCCGCTATGTAAATAAATTCCTTCAGGGAATCCCAGGTCATTAAAAGAATGCTTTTGATCTGCGGAGTCTTGTAATCGGGCATGGACATGATAAGTTCAACCGGTTCTCCGATCATCAGCTTTGAAGAGATCTTTCCGACAATAAAAATGAGTATTGTTGCAAAAACATATAACCCCAGGGCCCACATTAACCCGACATATTTTCCTACGAGTCCGAACACTATCACCGATACTGCCGAGCACGGGACGAGGGTGACAAGGACTGCCGTGATAAATCTTTCGCGTTTCGATTCCATAATCCTGCACGACAGGCAGCCGGGAACATTGCATCCCAGTCCGATGATGAATGAAATACAGGCTTTCCCGTGTATCCCCATTTTATGCATGAATTTATCCATCAGGAATGAGATCCTTGCAATATAGCCCCAGTCTTCGAGAAGATATAAAAGGACATAAAATGGAAGAATGTAAGGGAAGGCTATCTGGACAAGGGCGAGAACACTTTCGACAGCCGACCAGCCCAGCGCGGCCCAGAAGGAGGTGCCGACAGCAACGTTCCACCAGCCGTGCCATTCTGTAAAGACAGACTCGAGCCACTCCGAGAACCAGTTTCCGAAGCTGAACACAGTCAGGAACATTCCTCCCAGGATTAGCGCCATAAGGAGGTAACCCGTAACCTTATGTGTTGTAAGGGCATCAAGCCGTTCATTGAGCGACAGCTTCCTGTTCCTTGCTATCTTAATGGTTTCGCGTGTTATGCGGGAAGAGAGATGGCATCTCTCATCGGCAATAACCAGAGGGGAATCGTGCCCGTGAATCTCCTCTAGCTCCTCTGTTATCTTCGCAGCACTTTCAACCGCCTCCGGCTTCTTTTCCGATACCATAGCGGTTATGTCGCCATCCTTCTCAAGAAGCTTAATGGCAACCCACCTGAGCGGATAGGGAAGATCAACACCATTAAGAAGCCCCGACAACTTGTCGATCCCCTTTTCTATTTCCTTGCCATATTTATGGGTTTTCCGGACCGATTTACATGATTTCAGGTCAATCGCCCGGTCGATTATTTTGGTCAGGCCCGATCCCCTGGAAGCAACGGTCGGAATAACCGGAACATTGAGGATGGTCTGAAGTTTCTTTGAGTCAACCGTTATACCTTTTCTCTTTGCAAGGTCGGTCATGTTGAGTGCAATAATCAAAGGGCGCTCCAGTTCCAGAAGCTGAAGAGTGAAGATCAGACTCCTCTCGAGATTTGTGGAATCAACAACGTTAATTACCCAATCGGGATTTTGTTTGATAATGTATTCCCGGGAAATCAGTTCCTCATCCGAGACAGTTGTAAGGGAATAGATCCCGGGCAGATCAAGTACATCAACCGTATGATCTCTGTAGAAAAGTGTTCCTTCGCGCTTTTCAATCGTCTTACCGGCCCAGTTTCCTATATGCTGATGAAGCCCTGTAAGAAAGTTAAATACTGTTGATTTCCCCGAATTGCCCTGTCCTGCAAGGACTATATTGATTTTCTTCTCACCATTCATCTCACCTCAACCATGATTTTCGATGCCAGTCCCCAGCCAATAACCAGTTTTGATCCGGCAACCTCCACCTGAACCGGTCCGGAAAAAAGAGTCTTCCTTATCACTTTCACCTCTTTCCCCTTGGTAATCCCCAGATCAGCCAGCCTCTTTGTAAGCATCTTCCCTCCCATTACAGAAACAATGACACCCGTCTGTCCATCCTCAAGGCCCGAAAGACTTACCCCGTACGCCCTTTCACCGGCTCCATGTCTATGATGCATCCGATTTAACATATTAACATTTATTTGAACAAATTTCATTTCTCCTCCACATGCCTCAACCCTTCTGCAAAAAGATTGTTAATATGGATGTCATCCAGAGAATAATAAGCCACTCTCCCGACCTTGTTGTATTTAACCAGCTTCATATTCCGCAAAATCCTCAACTGATGTGAAATTGCAGAATTCGTGGTTTCTATTATCGCCGCAATATCGTGGACGCACAATTCATTCTCGAGACAAAGGGCATAAATGATCTTGGTCCTCGTGGGATCGCTCATTGCCCTGAAGGTCTCAGCCAGGTCGTGAAAAAACCTTTCCGTTTTCATCTTTCCCATCACCCCTTCGACCTTTGCTCTTTCTATATAGAAGACAGGAACCGTGTCTGATTTGCTTTTTTCCATTGAATATGTGAACAACTATTCAAATATCACGCAAAAATAGTATTTTATCTGACATGCCAGTATTTTAAAAGTTATTTTTCACCGCTCCATAATTACACTGACCGATCCTATCTTTCCTCCCATGGGGGGATTCATCTTTGACACCTTGATCGTGGCTTTTTTTATACCGCTCATTTGGGTATATATTGCGTCGAGAATACGGCCGGCTATATTTTCGAGAAGGTATGATTTCTTCTCCATCTCCGCCTTAATTATCTGGTATGCCTTCTGGTAATTAACCGCATCCTTCAGGTTGTCGCTTTTTGAAGGGACCGACATATCGGTTTCGATAGTAAGGTCGACAATGAACTTGTTGCCTACTATCTGCTCCTCCCTGTAATGTCCGTGGAAGGCGTAGAACTCCATATTCTCAATTCTGATCAGTCCCATGACGATATTGTTTAATTACAAAGCCTAAGCTAATGAGTTTTGTTAAATACTCACATATCTTTATAAACCATTTATCGGTATTTTTCTATGCGATCTCCGTCGCAAGCTCTCAAATTACTCCTATTTTTGTACTCCTAAATTAACAGTGATGAATGAGGATAACACGAAAGCAACAGAGGGAACCAGACCTCCGGTGAGTTTTATAGAGCAATTCATTATTGATGACCTGTCAGCAGGTAAGAACGGCGGCCGCATCCACACACGATTCCCTCCCGAGCCCAATGGATATCTTCACATTGGTCATGCAAAAGCCATTTGCCTCGATTTCGGCATGGCAAAGAAATATGGCGGCAAGTGCAATCTCCGTTTCGACGACACCAATCCGGTCAAGGAGGA
>JAFGXK010000055.1 GCA_016936695.1 Bacteroidales bacterium
GTCAGATCGCCTATTGTAGTGAGGTGACAGGTATAAAAAGGATTGAGGAAGGATATGAAATTACCGTCGTTGATGCTGAAAAAACAAGCTTCAGCTTCACCACCAGGATAGTCATTAACTCAGCAGGACTTGGTTCCGACCTGGTTTCGGCTTTGGCAGGCCTTTCTGATAACAGACTGCGGATCAGGTTTTGCAAGGGAGAGTACTTCAGGCTTAATCCGCCAAAAAACCGCCTTATCAACAGACTTGTTTATCCGGTTCCCGTCCATAACCTGGAAGGCATTGGCATTCATGTAACCGTGGACATGGATGGAGGGGTGAAGCTCGGACCTGATGTGACTTACCTCGATTCCAATGTCTATGACTATAAAGTCACTCCATCAAAACAGGATGCTTTTTTCCGCGCGGCACGCCGTTTCCTGCCCTTCCTGGAATATGACGACCTTGCTCCGGATATGGCTGGAATAAGGCCAAAAATCCAGGGTCCGGGAGAATCTGTCAGGGATTTCTACATCAGGGAAGAGTATGACCGGGGAATGCCGGGTTTCATAAACCTGATAGGCATGGAATCACCCGCACTGACATCATGTCTTTCAATAGCTAACCATGTAAGAAACCTGATCAACATTTGATATATTTTTATATTTTTATTCGTTCAAAAAACATAAGAAACGATAACAGAAAAGAATATGAAAACAATCAGACACCTTATATCAGTTGCAGCAGCATTCACGATCTCATCAGCAATGCTTACCATTGATGCCCAGGTTAATGGCCCGGGTAACAAGTATGTCCCGGAAGTCGGGCAGCAGGGAAAGGATGTTGTTTGGGTACCAACGCCCCAGGAACTGGTAAACCTTATGCTTGAGATAGGAAAAGTTACTCCCGACGACTATGTCATTGACCTTGGTTCGGGCGATGGCAGAACTGTTATCAGCGCTGCAAAGATCGGAGCAAAAGCTATTGGCATTGAGTATAATCCCGACATGGTGGCCCTCTCCAAAGAAAATGCAAAAAAAGAGGGTGTCGGAGATAAGACTGAATTCCTTCAGGCTGATCTCTTCGAGACGGATCTTTCAAAAGCAACCGTCATTACAATGTTCCTGCTCCCCGAGATAAACCTGAAGCTTCGCCCGAGGCTACTCGACCTCATGCCCGGAACGCGTATAGTGTCAAATACATTCACAATGGGGGAATGGGAAGCCGATATGGAGGTTACAACCGAGGAAAACTGGAATAGCTGGAACACTGCCTATCTCTGGATAATTCCCGCAAAGGTCGGCGGCAAATGGAAGCTTGGTGAAGGAGAACTTGAGCTGGTTCAGGAGTACCAGTTTGTAAGGGGAACTTTCAAAGCAGGAATAAGATCACAAACCGTGACAGATGGAAGACTTGAAGGGAATACCTTTACTTTCAAGATCAACGATGACACTTATACAGGCGTTGTGTCTGACAGAATGATAAAAGGAACCGCCACAAACAAAGCTGAAGGCAAAACATGGGACTGGATTGCTTCCAGGCTCTAATATTGTTATCCTGAATCAGGCTTTGCTTCTTAAGAGTGCCTGGAGAGCTGCTGCTTCATCCCTTAAACGTGCGGCTTCGATGAAATCAAGTTCCGCGGATGCTTTTTCCATGTTTTTCCTGGTAAGCTCGATGGCTTTCCCCAAAGCATCGCGATCCATGAATTTCACCACCGGATCGGCTGCAATATCAGGCCTTTCAGGTTCTACATAAGCTTTCACGGAGACTCCTTTTCTGCTGAATCCGCTGAGGATTGTCCCGGTCTTCTTGATTATCTGAGCAGGAGTTATTCCCATGAGTTCGTTGTAGCTGAGTTGTTTTTCCCTCCTTCGGTTGGTCTCATTGATAGTTTCCTGCATGCTTCTTGTTATGGTATCGGCATACATGATAACCTACCCGTTCAGATTCCGGGCAGCTCTTCCTGCTGTCTGAGTAAGGGACCTGGCTGATCTCAGGAAGCCCTCCTTGTCAGCATCAAGGATGGCAACAAGCGATACTTCCGGAAGGTCAAGCCCTTCACGAAGGAGATTGACTCCAACCAGGACATCAAAGTCGCCGGTCCGGAGTCATTCCATTATATCTATCCTTTCCAGAGTGTCAATATCGGAATGAATATAGCGGCACTTGATATCATATCTGAGAAGATAGGCTGACAGCTCTTCTGCCATCCTCTTTGTAATAGTCGTGACAAGTGTCCTTTCTCCGGCTTTGGTCCTGGTTCTGATCTCTCCCATCAGGTCGTCGATCTGATTCAGACTCGGCCTGACCTCTATCGGCGGATCCAGCAATCCTGTCGGTCTGATAACCTGATCCACAAAAACCCCCTCGCTCTTCTCTAGTTCATAATCCGCAGGTGTAGCGCTTACAAAGATGGTCTGACCTGTCAGAGCCTCAAACTCCTCCATCCTCATAGGCCTGTTATCGAGAGCAGCAGGCAGCCTGAAACCATACTCAACCAGAGTTTGCTTCCTTGAATGATCACCTCCGTACATTGCCCTTATCTGAGGAACGCTTACATGACTCTCGTCTATGATTGTTACAAAATCGTCGGGAAAATAATCAAGCAGGCAGAACGGGCGTGTTCCAGTAACCCTACCGTCAAAATAACGCGAGTAATTCTCTATGCCGCTGCAATACCCAAGTTCCTTGATCATCTCAAGATCATACATCACCCTCTGCTCAAGCCTTTTGCCTTCCTCAAACTTTCCGATTTCCCGGAAGTAGGTGACCTGCCTTACCAGATCATCCTGTATCTGGCTGATTGCCTGATTGATTCTTTCCCTTGTGGTTACAAATATATTCGCCGGGTAAATAATATACTCATTCACTGTCTCCACCCTGTTGCCGCTCAGTGGATCAAAAAGGGATATTTCCTCTATCTGCTCCCCGAAAAAAACCACCCTTACCGCAGTGTCAGCATAGGAAGGCATGATGTCGATTGTATCCCCCCTTACTCTGAAGGTACCGTTACGGAATTCCAGTTCATTCCTTGAGTAAAGACTGTCAACAAGCTTCCTGAGGAACAGGTTTCTGGCAATGTTCTGCCCCGACCTGATATGAACAGTGTTGGAGTGAAAATCCTCGGGATTACCTATGCCATATATGCACGAAATGGATGACACAACAATTACATCCTTTCTTCCCGAAAGCAAGGCTGAAGTGGCGCTGAGCCTCAGTTTCTCTATCTCCGCGTTGATAGACAGGTCCTTTTCTATGTAGGTGTCGGTAACCGGAAGATAGGCCTCAGGCTGGTAATAATCATAATATGACACGAAATACTCCACCCTGTTTTCGGGAAAGAACTGGCGAAACTCACCGTAAAGCTGGGCAGCAAGAGTTTTGTTATGGCTAAGCACCAGTGCAGGCCGCTGAACCTTTTCAATTACATTGGCAATTGTGAAAGTTTTACCGGAACCGGTAACTCCCAGCAGAGTCTGATATGGTACCCCGTTATTCAGACCTTCAACAAGCTGGGATATCGCTTCAGGCTGGTCGCCGGTCGGCTGAAAATCAGATACAAGTTTGAATTCCATAGCTTCCAAAATTAACTGTTCTTTTTATTTTACTGATTTTTTTTACTTCTTTTGAGTGCCGGTTTAACGGTTCGAAAAAATGCCAGCTGAAATACCAGCCCCACACTTACAATTGCTTTCCAGTAAGAAAGGTTTATTTTTTCTTTTATTTTTTTCCCTACTTATCGCTGCCGGGACGGATCTGATTTCTCAGAATTCTAAAATACAAACATTTACTACCAGGGCAGGCATTTCGCACAATGATGTCAGGGATA
>JAFGXK010000056.1 GCA_016936695.1 Bacteroidales bacterium
AATTTTCAACCGAGCTTGCGAGCTCGACGAAGTCAATCATGTGCGGTTCCATCATACCATTAAAATCAAAATTATATTATGATGAAAAAGACAATCCTGCATGTTTTCCTTTCACTTTTTGTTTTCCTGGTTCTTTCGGGATCATCATTAATGGGAAATGTCACACTTCCTTCACTGGTCAGCGACGGAATGGTCCTTCAGAGGGATACAAGGCTTAACATCTGGGGCTGGGGATCTCCCGGCGAGAGAGTGCGGGTGAAATTTACAGGCAGAACTTTCAGCACTGTTACTGATGTTTCAGGCCTTTGGATCGTTCAGCTTCCGCCAGTAAAGGCCGGAGGACCTCATGAAATGGAGATCAGGGGCCGGAACATAATAATCATCAGGGATATTCTGATAGGAGATGTCTGGTTCTGTTCGGGTCAGTCGAATATGGTTCTCAACATGGAAAGGGTCAAGGAGAAATATCCTTCCGATATCGCTGCTACTGATTACCCTCAGATAAGGAATTTCTTTATTCCCACAGTATCAGACGCCACCCGGGAGCATGATGAAGTGCCGCCCGGGAAATGGATTGCCGCTTCGCCTGAGAATGTCCATGGCTTCGGCGCACTGACGTTCTTTTTTGCAAGAGACCTGTATGATGAATACCAGATTCCCATTGGGATCATAAATTCAAGTGTGGGAGGTACACCCATCGAAGCATGGATAAGTAAAGAGGGCTTTAAGGAATTCCCCCATCTCAACGAAAGGGTTGCAAATCTGAGAGATACTGCCTGGCTTAACCCGGTGATGAAGGCTGCCCGGAAAGCAGCAGGCATGATGCAGAGACCACCTGATAATTACCCGCCTGCCGACAGGGGGACGAGCGGACCCAAACCCTGGTTCGATATCAGCTATGTTCCCGAAGGATGGAAAAAGTTCTGGCTTCCGGGTTACTGGGAGGACCAGGGGATTAAGGACCTCGACGGTATCGTCTGGTTCAGAAAAGAGGTTGATGTTCCTGAATCAATGGCCGGCAAAGCTGCAAAACTTTTCATGGGGAGAATTGTTGATGCAGACAATGTTTATGTGAACGGAGTACTGGCAGGAGGAATAACTTACCAGTATCCTCCCAGGAGATATGAACTGAAGCCGGGAACACTCAGGCCCGGCAGGAACATAATTGTTGTTAAGGTAACCAATAATTCCGGAAAAGGCGGATTCGTTCCCGACAAGCCTTATTTCCTGGTTATCGGGAACGACAGCATTGATCTGAGGGGTGAATGGTTATATAAGGTTGGCCAGGCATTCAGGCCGGTCAGTTCAACTCCCTCAGGTGCTGTTCAATTCATTTCCATGCAGAATGAACCCACCGGACTATATAATACCATGGTGGCCCCTATGGTGAACTACAGGATAAAAGGCTTTCTGTGGTACCAGGGCGAGGCCAACACTTCAAGGGCAAAGGAATACGCCGGACTTCTTCCTGCTCTTATCACCGACTGGAGAAACAAATGGAACCAGGGAACACTTCCCTTCCTTTACGTTCAGCTTGCAAGCTTCATGGAGGTTCGCTACCTGCCGGCCGAAAGTGAATGGGCCGGGCTAAGGCATAGCCAGCTAAAGGCTTTGTCGGTTCCCAATACCGCAATGGCTGTTACAATTGATGCCGGGGAGTGGAACGACATCCATCCCCTCGAAAAAAAAGTTGTTGGGGAAAGACTTGCTCTTGCTGCCAAACGACTGGCATATGGGAATAACGGGATCATTTATTCAGGGCCAATCATCAAATCGGTTACCGGTGAAGGTGATAAACTGATACTTGAGTTTGAACATACGGGAAGCGGCCTTGCAGTAAGGGGTGGAGGTGATCTGAATCGTTTCGAACTGGCTGGCAGCGACCGTAATTTTGTATGGGCGGAAGCTTCAATCGTAAAGGACCGGATTGTTGTAAGAAGCAGTGAGATTACAAAACCAGTGTATGTCAGATATGCCTGGGCAGATAATCCTGATGGTGCAAATCTTTACAATGCAGAAGGGCTTCCGGCATCTCCCTTTGAGGCAGAAGCGGGCAGATAAATATTCCGGCAAAAACAAAGCCGCCCTCACATCTTCAATTGTGCAGGCGACCTGATTGGTTTAACCCAAACCGTATTAATTAACGAATTTGGCTTTTTTCAGATATTCGGCACTGAGCCTGATACCTTCAAGCGATTCCTTGAGCATGTCAGCCTGTGCCTGAGGGTCTCTCCGGCCAAAACCACCGGTATTACAGGCCGGCGCAGCACCCTGCCGCTGGCCTCCCTGTTGAGGAGCACCTGCCTGCTGTCCCTGCTGTCCGCCCTGGATCATCCTCTGCTTCATCATCTCCATCATAGCCACCGACTGTTTCCTCTGCTCATCAGTCATTTTGGCCTCCATCTCAACGAACCAGTCCTTGTGACCGTTTTTATAAAACTGCTTGAAAATAGCCTTGTAATCTATCTTACCGCTCTCTCCGATTACATAGTCATCCTTTATATGCAGCACTATGAAACGGTTGGGATATTTCTTCAGGTAAGTTACGGGATCCATTCCACCCACTGTGATCCAGTAAACATCCATCTGGAAGAATACCTTGTCGGGGTCGGTATTCTGAATAAGAAAATCCTCAAAGGTCAGATTGGTTGTCGGCACTGTCGCAAACTCCATACTGTGATTGTGGTATCCGAATTTAATTCCTCTTTTATTGGCCTCTGCACCTATTTGATTCAATAAGCTGCATTCGGCCTTAAGGGCTTCAATGTCGGAGGACCACATGTTCATGGGCAAAATGACATATTTGTATAATGTTTTTTGTGAATACTCTAATCTATTATGACATTTCAAACGACCATTTTATTTCCTGAAATCAAAGAATTTTTCAACTATGGGAATCCTTTACCGACCAAAGACCTTCAACAGATCGTTAATCACCAGGGAGGCATCTTTTCCACCGGTTTCCTGGGAAATCTCGCGGTTTATCCTGCTGATGCTTACCGGATCACTCTCCTGCGTTCCAATCTGTTTGATTTTTTGGTTCATACGGGTCCAGTACTCTTTCTGAGCCTGAATCTGCTTATGGTCCAGACTTCCAGGGGTTGCCATTTTCAGGTCGGCATCGAGTTTTTTCAGCAACATGTTATCGATTTCTTTCGAAGCTTCACGGCATTTCGCCTGAAGTTTGGTGGTTTGGGTGAGCAATTTGTTTCCTTCAATGCCTTCCACCTTGACTTTCAAAACCTTTCCGATGCTTGCCACATCATCCGCGGCCAGTGTGGTAAAATCAACATTCTTGTCGAGCAGTTTGGTGGTTGAGAAGGCTTCTTTGTGGGCGGAGGTGACCAGGTTCATATCCGATAATGGGGCGCTGATTCCGAACATTTTCCTGTAGGTCTCATTCATTGAAGCCTGGGCGTCGTTCATAAAAGTTTTAATATCCACTTTGCTGCCGTCGCTCTTCATCACCCACACCGGCTCTTTGCCCGTCAACCGGTCCACGGGGCCAAGATCAAGGTCCATGCTGGCACTCCCGGCGCTGGTGGGGTTCCGGAACTGTTTAAACTCGATGTGATCCATCACATATCCCTTGTTTTTAAGACTTTGCACCATATCAGGGGTCATATTCCGGTAATTTCGCTGCACATACCGGTCGAAAAATGAGGTGATTTCGGGATCCTGTTTGTACTTGAACTGCCATTTGGCATAATAGTCTCCGTTTAATGCGGCCACCTGCTGGCTGATTTCCTTTTCCAGTTCCTGTATGCGTGCCGTATTCCTGCTGCTGGCTGACCGCAGGGTCTGCAGCTCAGTTTTCATATTTTTCAAATTGCCGATAGCATCGGATGCAGCGAGGTAGTTTTGTTTTGTACGCATCTTATCCACGGTGGACCTGATTTGGGAGTTCACGTCGAAAACAGGTTTAAACAAACGGCTATCCTTCCCGAAAAGCTGCATAGTGGCCTTGGTGAATTTTCCAACTCCCCACTGCATGCCCAGTCCGATCGCGTAACCTGTGCCGGCTTGCTTGATACCCTCGTAGATCTGGGATTTGGTAGTGGCTCCTTTCATTTTCCCTGCCTGAATGTAAGCATCGGTAAATGTGGCGAGGGCCGCCCCATTGGGAGACCAGAACATGGCGGCTTGTTTTAACCCTTCGTAAGGACCCCCTGAAATCATGCCGGTAGCCCCTCCGAAAAGAGCCCCCAAGGCCTGTGTTCCATAGATAGTGGCGGCTGCTTCCGCTCCGTAAACCTGTGCCAGTCCGGCTGACCCCACACCCATAAAGGCGGTTCCGGCCACCATAATGGTTGTTTGAGCTATAAACTCGTTTTCATCGGCTTCCGATTCCGCAACCCTGGCCATCTGGTAATCAAATTCGGCATTACCCTCGATCTGGGCGCCAAAGGCGTTCCTGAGTTTCAGGGCATTTTCGTAGTCGCCTGAAACCACAGCCCTGGTATCGAGGAATTTTTCGGCCAGTTCCCGTGCTTTTTCCCTCTGTTCTTCAGGCAATAGATTGATCTGACGATAAATCCGGTCGGCAATCTGCCGGGTGGCATTGACCCGGGCCACATGCACACGGGTGCTATCAATGAATTTTTTCCTGGCATAATCATCAAATGGCTGACGGGTATGAACCAGTTCGCCGGTTTGAAGGGTGGTGACGGCATCCTCTTCGTTTTGCCGGGTCGATTGCAAACCCATGATTCGCATGTCGATGTCCTTGATTTGCGTCATAAGGCTTTTTCGCGCTGCATCCTCCTTGGCATTGAACAAATCGGTTGATAAGCGATCGCGGATCGATTGCTCCCGTATGATCTGACTGTTGATGGATTCGATGATTTCGCGGCGCGATGCGATAGATTCTTCCCGGGCCAGCTTTTCAGCGGCCAATGAATCCTGAAGAGCAGTTCCGGAACTTCCCGATTGTTCCGGAGCCTTATATTTAGAGTCCAGTTCGGCGATTTTCTGTTTTTTGACTTTCCCTTTTAATCTTTCGGCATCCAGATATTCCTTCATTTCGGCCTTCATCTCTGCCAGAAAATCATCCAGGGCCTTGTCCGGAATCATCCCGCCGGAATCGGCCGGATAGTTGGCCCATTTGTTCCCATAAGCCCACAGGAGAGCCCTCTTGAAGAAGAAACCTGCCGTCTGTTTACGGGCCAGGAACCGGTTGCAGGTGTTGCTGTAGGTTTTTCGTTCATCGTAGTTTTCCTCTTCCTCGTTACCGGGTGATGCCATTGTAGACAGCATCATCATTCTCATGTAGGAGGTTTGTTTGAACTCCGGAATCCGCGGATAGGTAAACTGGCTGAATTCACCATTGTTTGTTCCCATGCTTTTGTCGTCACCGGTCACCACCTCCTCGACCTGATGCACCCTTATTTTGTCAAGCCACTCCTCCTCTGATTCCAGATTGTCGGTTTCGATATCACTCAGCTCTATGATCTGGTAAACCTCTTTATTATTAACCTTAACCTTCAGCAAATGCCTGAAAAGGGGTTCGTACAGCTGTTCTAATCCTTCAGCCTGAACCGGACTCTGGCTATAGCCGGCCCAGCACTCTCCCAAATCGCCCCGGTTGTCCATTTTGGGTAACATCCGTTTGTAGTTTTCGGCGGCGGCACACTTTGCTTCCACCGGATTGGGGGGATTTCCGAGCGCTTCTATCTTTTCGGTCAGCACCATCATGGCCTTTTCCAGCAGGTTGAAAGCCGATCCGTGAAAACCCGCTTCATTCATCGCTTTCTCCCAGGCATCCTGATCGTCTAGTTCCACAGCATATCCGGCATCGAGTAAAACCATGGTTACCGCCTGCAGGTTGCTCACATAGATCTCGCGAACCGTGAGGAACTGACTGATTAGAGGATTCAACCGGTTGAGGTAGTCGATAATCTGCTGCGTGGGAAAGTCAAACAACGGCGCCCATATCGCTTCAAACTTTCTGGCTTCTTCGTCGGGCATGGCCCCGTATACCAACCGCATCCCTTCGAATGCCACCGATACGGCAGCATGGTAATTGAAATCCGATAATTTGTCGATATCGGGAATAGGGGGAGGAATTACAGCCTCAATACCGGGAGGAAGCTGACTGGCTGTTTTTGCTGTGGATGGCTCCCAGGGGGTTCCCTCCAGAACCTTGTTTTGGGGGGCGCAAGGGTCAGTTGATGAAAATTTCACTTCAGGAATCCTGCCTTTTTGCAAAGGAATCACCGGCAGTTTATTCAAGTCGGGGAGGAAGACCAAAGAAGTATCTGTCTCCGGGGAGTAGCTGTCAGTTATTGCTGCAGTCTCCTGCTTTTCTGTGGAGATACCAGGGTTCATATGACCGTGTTGCCTAGCTCCAACGGATTGCATGATTAGCATCACTGATAAAAGGCAAAAAGTGAACCTTGGAAAGGGGTGACTTGTAGTCATATGTCTGAATATGATATGGTTAAGGTTTGTTCCGGGTAGTGTTACATGTCGAATTTATTGCAACTTTGGTTCCCAGGTTAATTTCGCATCACTAAACTACTTTATTATCTGTATTAACTCTTTGACTTTCCCTGGAGTTAAACGGTAACGATTTCCTGTCTACCAATCCTGTAAAATACCTTTCAAACCTTTTGTGCGGAACGTTATTTTTGAATAGTCCAACTTTTTATGACATTCCAAACGTACGTTTTATTTCCGGAAATCAAATAATATCTTAACTATTGTAATTATTCATTTTTTGTACTTATTGTATCTTGTTTTTATGTTATTTTTTAAAGCCGATTCAGCTGTTAGTGGTTTGCGACGACAACTTACAGGGGCAAATTTAATGAACCATTTTTTCATAATTTTTAATTTTTCAGATATGTTAAAAGAAAATTCCGGCAAAAGCAACTCCCGCAGTAAGACGATATCCCGCAGAAGTTTTGAGGACAACAACCACTACCTCGACTGGGTTGCTGCATGCAAAGATCCCGACCTGCGAAATAAAATCGCATCTCATTTCGGCGAAGCAGGACCTTTCAACGAAATGGTGCTGATGGGGATGCTTGCCGTTCGTCTGCAGAAACTCAACAGAATACTGGATTGGGATGGAGAAAATATGCAGTTTACAAACATCTCCGATACCGACAGGGTGTCAATATTTTCCCAGACCTTCGACATGGGAAGGATGATGGCACAGGCCAGTTCACAGGCCAGAACAGCAGGAGGAGCAGCACCTGCACGTGGAGGTGCCCCGGCCGGAGGACCCGGCGGACAGCGTCCTGCTGATCCCAGTGTTGTAAGTGCAAAAGAATTCGTTACATCTCTCATCAGGCATGAATACCTGAATGGTTACAAATTGCCTGATATGCCGGTATAATTCCCTTGCTTTCAGTTAACCTGAAGGGCAACTCGTGATATAAATGAGCTGCCCTTCATCTTTTTCGGCTGAGCTGAAAAAAACGCGAAAAACTTAGCGTATTTCTTACGCTAAGTTTGCTTTTTACAAAAATATTTTCTTAAATTGTAGTGAATAAAATCCTCCAATGAACCTCAATCCCCATATTTCGGTCGACTGTGTGATCTTCGGCTTCAGTGAAGGGACTTTGAAAGTATTGCTGATAGAAAGGGAAAAAGAAAAAGGCCTGCAAGTGGGTGGTCACAAACTGAAACTGCCCGGCAGCCTTATCTCCGAACAGGAAGACCTTGATACTTCAGCAATAAGGACCCTCACCGAACTCACCGGCCTTAAAAACATTTTTCTGAAACAATACTCGGTATTCGGAGATCCGGGAAGGCTGAAACCTATGGAAGACCTTGAATGGCTCTGCCGTACCAGCGGAATGAAGGTCGACCGGGTGGTAACAGTGGCTTATTATTCACTTATTAAGATCTCTGACAGTGTAATAACAGACAAGACAATCTGGCACCCGGTGGACAAACTACCGGAACTTATTTTCGATCACAACCATATTGTAATGGAAGCTCTTCTGAATCTGAGGAATGAATTCCATACAAAACCTCTCTGTTTCGAACTGCTTCCCAAGAAATTCACTTTGCGTCAGCTACAAGATATCTTCGAATCAATTCTTAACATTAAACTAGATAGCAGAAACTTCAGAAAGAAGATACGGAAACTGGATTATCTTACTGAATTGCCTGAGAAAGAAAAAAATGTCAATCATAAGCCAGCCAAATTATACAAGTTTGACAGGCGCCGTTATGAAAAGAAAGAAACACCCCTGATTTGACAAGGATTTATGTCCTCAGTTTGTCAGAGGGCTGGTCTGCTCTCATCTGTTTTTTAACTGTTTAAAAATTATCTGCATATGAAAAAAACTCTGTGCATCTTTATTGAAACATTTGTCATATTTTTACTGATTCTCCCTGTAAGACTGACAGCCCAGATCGAGTGGATCTCAAGCACACCGGCCAAACCGTGGACTTCAGCACAGACCAGATTGGTGAAGCTTGCAAAATCAAAGACGGAAGCTGCCATCCTTCCGAATGCAAAAGAACAAACAGTCGACGGCTTCGGGATCTGTTTCAACGAACTTGGCTGGACGTCCATGTCTTTGCTCCGTGAACAGGAACGCGAAACCATTCTGAAAAACCTTTTTGATCCAAAAGACGGGCTTAAGCTTAATATCTGCCGTATGCCAATCGGCGCAAATGATTATGCAAGAAATTATTACTCGCTTAACGATTCAATCAATGACTTCGAGATGAAGTATTTTTCTCTCGGTCGCGACAGAGAAGCGCTAATCCCGTACATTAAGGCTGCCATGAAATACAAGCCCGACCTTAAGGTATGGGGTTCTCCATGGGTTCCACCCTACTGGATGAAAACCAACAATCACTATGCATGCCGGCCGGGTTCAGACAACGGACTTACAAAAGAACAGACGGGCAGGGAAGACTTAACCCAGTTCCGGATGCAACCCGAATATCTGAAGGCTTATGCTTTATATTTTACAAAGTATATCGACGGTTACAGGAAAGAGGGTATTAATATTACCGGAGTTCACGTCCAGAACGAGATGAATTCCTGTCAGAATTTTCCTTCATGCATCTGGACTGCCGGAGATCTTGGAATTTTCATCGGCAGTTACCTGGGTCCCGTTGTTAAATCGGCATTCCCTGATGCTGAAATCTGGTACGGAACCTACGAAAGGCCTTTTGTTGAAAAGATCGACACTATCATGCAGAACCCGGAAGTGTCTCAATATATCACCGGAGTCAGCTTCCAGTGGGCCGGAAAACAGGCTATAACCGGCGTCCATTCCAAATACCCTGATCTGAAACTTATGCAATCGGAGACAGAATGCGGTCGCGGTACAAACGACATGGCAGCTGCGGAATATACCTTTTCACTGATGAAGCACTATTTCGAAAATGGAATTTGCACCTACACATTCTGGAACAGCGTTCTCGACGAAACAGGCAAGAGCATGTGGGGATGGAAGCAGAATTCTATGATAAGTGTCAACAGTTCGACAAAAGAAATTGTTTACAATCCCGAATACTACCTTCTTAAGCATTTCAGCTATTTTGTAATGCCGGGGGCAAGAAAGGTAAAAACAGAAGGTGACAATTCCGGAATGCTTGCCTTTCTCAATCCCGATAAAAGTCTGATCGTTATTGCCTGCAACAAGGACGATTCAGCAAGGGAGACCAATATCAGAATAGGTAAAAAAAGACTTTCTGTCACTCTGCAGGCGCATTCATTCAACACCTTCAAGATCAAATAATCTGGAAAAACCATGAAGAAAATTCTGTTGTTCATCATGATCCTCCCGGTGACCGTCTCCATGTTGTTTTCACAGCAGGTGACACCCCCGGCCCCTACCAGTCCGCCTGCTTTTGCCGGAATGGGCGGGAATGATTTCTCTGCCGTTATCGATCGCACCAGGCCTGTGACCTTCAGAAATCCAGTTATACCGGGCTTCTGGTCAGATCCAAGTGTTTGCCGTGTTGGTGAAGATTACTATCTGGTTACCAGTACTTTTGAATATTTTCCAGGAGTCCCGGTGTTTCACAGCAGGGATCTTATCAATTGGGAAATGATTGGCTACTGCATCGACAGGGCAAGACAATTGCCAAAAGGCCTCAACATTTTTGCAACGACAATAAGGCATAATAACGGAACTTTCTACATGATCACAACCAACGTCGGAACAGGAGGCAATTTCTATGTTACAGCCTCCAATCCAGCAGGTCCGTGGTCAGATCCGATTTTCATAGAGGCCCAGGGGATTGATCCCGATCTCTTTTTCGATGAAGATGGGAAAGCCTATGTAATTTCCTCGACTTTTGTACTTTTTGAAATCGATCTTAAAACAGGCAAATTCCTGTCGGAAGGAAGGAAAGTATGGAGCGGAACAGGTGGACGCTATCCCGAAGGTCCCCATATCTATAAAAAGGATGGTTTTTATTACCTTATGGCGGCTGAGGGAGGAACGGAGGAAGCACATTCAGAGACAATTGCCAGAAGCAAGAACATCCGGGGTCCCTATAATACAAATCCGGCAAATCCGATCCTAACCAACTGCAACGCGGCCGGACAAGGAAGTCCAATCCAGGGTCTCGGTCATGCCGATATCATTCAGGCTCACGACGGCTCATGGTGGATTGTGTTCCATGGTTACAGAAGCATTGGAGGAACTCATCACATTATCGGACGGGAAACCTGCCTTGCTCCCGTATGCTGGCCCGAGAACGGCTGGCCTGTTGTAAACGGGAATGGCACAATTACAACAGATATGACCTGCCCCACACTTCCCCTGAAACCTTTCGAAGCCTTGCCATCAATCACAGATTTCAGCGCCGGCACGTTTGACCTGAACTGGAATTACCTGAGGTATCCTTCTCAGGAAAATTATTCGCTCTCAACCCGGAAAGGATTTCTGAGGCTTAAAGGCTCCGAACAGACAATCGAGGATCGTAAATCACCTACATTCATCGGAAGACGGGTTCAGGATCTGTCATTTACTGCTTCAACACAGATGGAATTCAATCCTTCAAATGCCAATGAGGAAGCAGGATTTTTACTCCTCAATAACGGGGCTCATTTCGATATTCTTATAAAACGATCGGGTGGGAAGAGGGTTGCTGTCGCCAGCCTCAGGTTCGGCAATGTGGTGCATGAATCGAATGCCGTAGTTCTCAGACCGGGCCCGGTAAAACTGATAATTAAGGGTGAAAGGTCGAACTTCACATTTCTGTGCCAGCAGGGCAGCGACCAGCCCAAAGAGCTGATAAGGGCAATGGCCAGATACCTGAGTTCCGAAACAGTCGGCGGATTCACTGGCGTTTATGTGGGAATGTATGCAACGGGCAACGGCAAAGTCAGCACTGCGTATGCCGATTACGACTGGTTCGAGTACAAAGGGGAATAATTAATCAATTGAAGATCATGAAAAAACATATTCTGCTTCTGGCAGGCATCCTGATGATGCTGCCTCTTTCAGGTCAGACCACCGGAATCTGGGGCGATCAGGGAAACGGGACCTTCATCAACCCGGTTCTGAATGCAGACTATTCAGATCCTGACGTAATCAGAGTTAATTCCAAATACTACATGGTCTGCTCCGAATTTCACTTCATGGGCATGCCTGTTCTGGAATCGGACGACATGATCAACTGGAAAATAATTTCTCAGGTTTATGACAAAATAAGCTTCCCTGGTTATGATACGAACGAAAAATTCGGAAGGGGATCGTGGGCGCCTGCCATCCGCTGGCACGACAATAAATTCTGGGTCTATTTCTGCACTCCCGACGAGGGACTCTTCATGAGTTCAGCGCCAGCTGCGGCGGGTCCCTGGGAACCACTGACAGTAGTAAAGGAAATAGCAGGATGGGAAGATCCATGTCCTTTCTGGGATGAAAACGGAACCGGGTACCTCGGACACAGCAAAGTGGGAGCCGGACCGATTATTGTCCATAAACTTAGTCCCGACGGAAAGTCGCTTCTTGATGATGGTCTGACCGTTTACACTGGTCCGGTCGCCGAAGGAACCAAGATACACAAACTAAACGGCTACTACTACCTGAGCATTCCGGAAGGCGGAGTGGAAAGAGGCTGGCAGACAATACTAAGATCCAAATCAATTTACGGTCCATATGAGAAAAAGGTGGTCCTGGAAAAGGGAAGCACTCCCATCAACGGTCCCCATCAGGGATCCCTTGTTGACACTCCCGACGGAGAGTGGTGGTTCTACCACTTCCAGTCTGACGGTGTAATGGGAAGGGTTGTCCATCTCCAGCCCATGACATGGCAGGAAGACTGGCCGGTGATCGGAATCGATATCGATAGAAACGGAATAGGAGAACCCGTATATGTGTGGAAGAAGCCTGCCATCAAGGGTGATTTCAAAATATCCGCCCCGCAGTCGGACGATGAATTCAATTCTGATTCGCCCGGACTTCAGTGGCAATGGAACCACAATCCGGTAAAAGACCTTTGTTCAATGACAACAAAACCGGGGCACCTCTCCCTTACATCTCAAAAATCAGAAAACTTCCTTAAAGCCCGTAATACCCTGACTCAAAAAATTATGGGAACCTCAGGTGAAGCTGTCGCCGAACTGGATGTCACCAGTCTGGCCGACGGACAGAAAGCCGGACTATGCAGTATGGGAGGAAGAAATAACAATCTCGTGGGAATATCAAAGAAAGGATCACAGCTGTTTGTCTATGCCGAAAATAACGGAAAGATAATTTCTGAAAATGCTTTCAAAGGCAAGAAAATATACCTTTAAGTCAGACTCGACATCAAGGGCAATAACAACCAGTTCTTTTACAGCATCGACAACAGACAATTCACACCGATTGGCGAAACGTTCATTAAATCGGCAGGATTCTGGAAGGGAAGCCGTCTGGGACTCTATTCATACAATGAGAAGGCCGACGGGGGTACAGCTGCATACAACTGGTTCAGATATGACTATGACGGGCCAAAGGGTGCCAGATAAGTAAATTTCAGAAGCTTACAACATTAACAGAGAATCCCTCGCCGCCGCAAAACAGCATGTCATCAAGGCAGGCGATGGTGTGAAGATCATTGCCTGAGATGATTGCCGATGCATTGCATTTGGTACACGAAGGCAGACTGAATATCTCCCCCATGTCGCAAGCAAGTATATACTGGTCGCGCGGCTGATCGTAAGCAACACTGTTGGGACAGTTTGACAGGAAACGGATATTTCGCTGATCATGCTTGTAACTGAGAAGCCTTTCTGTCCAGACATTTCCCAGCGTGGAAGTAATAACTGCCGGGGAACCATCAGGATGCTTTCCACAGATAACAATATTACTGCCTGCAGCCACAACCTCATAAAACAGACATGGCTTATAAAATCCCGAATACTCCTTGTTATAGTCGGTTACCAGCCAGTTCAGTCCGTCATCCGATCTTAGGATCTCACCTTCATCGGTGACAGCCATAAAAAAGGACTCCCCGGCAGTAACAGAGACGATGTTGCCTTTCGCCCCGGGCTCAATAATATTCCATGACCTTCCGTTAACCGATATGAGAATGGTACCCTCGTCCGCTCCGGCTACGATCATATCCTGCCGGGCAGCGATGCCGTTTATATCTTTTCCCGTTCCGCTTACGGCCAATTCAAATTCATTCCCGTCTGCTGACCACAAAACTGCTCCCCCTTCGCCGGCAACCAGAACAAGCTGCTCCCACACGACGGCACAATTCATGTCACCCCTGTGTTCATTAAAGGTTTTAATCCTGGATCCGGAAGCATCAATTAAATCAATTCTTCCGCCTGTTCCAACCGCAAGAAATAGCCCCCTGAAGGGAACGGCATCCCTGTAACCCTCATATATAGCGGAGCAAGCAGTTTCCATGAGACCGACCGGGGCTTCTTCCTGAAAAGTCATTCCTGCTGATGAAGACAGGTACAGCGATCCTGCGATTATCAGAGTGAATAACAATATAATTCGGAACAAACCAACCATATCCGGGAATAAATAAAAAAAGGGGGCTGATAAAGATAATTTAAAATTACCTCGGGTACAGCCCCCTTAAACTAACCTAAACCCATCACTTACCCGTATTTTTAATATGAAAGTAATCGTATGAAACCTCGAAAGGTGAATCTGGCTGAGCGGGTTGTTGCATCCCCGGCATATTGGCGAATCGTGCAAAACGGTTATCCATAGCACCTTCGCAAACCATAAGTCCCGCACTGATATCCTTCAGCATTAGATTGATGCTGCCGACCGGCTTGAATGTCTTTCCGTCGGCCGATACTGAAGCAGTATACAGGCTACCTTTCTTTACAAGCCTAAGCCAGAGGGTATTATCGTCACCAATTATATCAGCCATACTGAGTGTGGCGTTGACTTTGTAGTGTCCGTCCTCTTCCGTCGCAAGCATCACCGAGCCGGGTCCGCCCGTAGAGCCAAATCCCATTCTTCTGCCTCCTCCGGCACCGTAAACCAGTTTCACATAGTTGTCATCATCCTGATAAGCAATCATACCGCCGTTTTGACTGAAACCGGCAGGCTTGCGTGAGTAAATCACTTTGGTGTCGATGGTCCAGTCGGTATTTGCACTTTGCAGAAGAAGGTTCTCGGCATTGTTGTTGGCAGCCTGAAGATCTCCCTTTGCCGAGGTAATGGTCATTGAGCCGGCTTTTTTAGAAAGACTCCAGTTGGCCGGGTTGCCCCTTGTCAAGAACCATTGAGTGGCAAGAGCTGTCTTGTTAAACTCGTCGCTGACCGATTTCGTTCCGAAGTTAATATAATAGTTGTTCTTCTCAACGGTAACCTTGTCAGCAAGGCTGATGACTGCTGTTCCGGGAATTGCCTTTGCCTGGATCACATCAACAGAGATTTCAGGATAGGGGGAGACAACGGTTACCTGGGGAACTTTCGCCGATGAGGATGAAACAAGCATACTGTAACTGTGTACGTCAGGATTGAATCCCTGAATCTTCTTTCCGTTAACGGTAATCGAAGACGGCTTAAGATCAGGCATTACCTTAACTGCATAGCTGTCGGAAAGGGTTTTGCCGTTTATGGTCACAAATGCAGTTATTGATGCACTTCCCGGTTCCTTAGCCGTTACCTTGCCTTTTTCATCAACACTCACCACTGCCGGATTGCTGCTCTTGTAAACGATCGCGGCATTTTTTATATCAGAAAAGCTGTCGTCCGACATGGCAGCAGTAACACTTGTCTGTGCTGTATTACCCGGCCTGAATACGACCTTGCCGCATTCTGCAACAACAGTCTTGAGAACCGGATTGTAAGCCCCGGCCATAACAGTCTCAACCTGACCTTTTATATCCTTTGAGGACGCTCCGATCTCAAATACATATCTGCCCTGATCAAAATTGATACTGCCTTTATCTCCATCCCAGAACCACAGGTCTGAACAGTCGATGTCAATCGCCACTGTCCTTGTCTGGCCGGCAGCAATTGTAATCCGCTTAAAACCTTTCAGCCTTTTGGCAGGGCGCTCAAGTGATGCAGGGGAATCGGGTGTAAGCATGTAAACCTGAACCACTTCGTCGCCGTCAACATCGCCGGTGTTGGTTACATCCACGCAAACCCTGAGCTTGTCATTGGGAGTGACCGATGTCTTGCTTATGCTGAAATTACTGTATTCGAAAGTGGTGTATGAAAGGCCGAAACCGAATTCATAGGAGACATCCTTGTTGAAGTACCAGTAGGTCCTTCCATTACCGCCCTTGCCGGGCCTGAGGTTATAGTTCGTGATTGGAGGAAGATCGCTGACTGATTTGTACCATGTGGCATTGAGCTTTCCACCGGGATTGGCATCGCCAAAGACAATGCTTGCCATGGCTGTGCCCTGTGCCTGACCGTTAAATCCTGACCAGATTATTCCTGCAACATTGGGATTATTTCTGAATTGATCAACCTCCACCATTCCAAGGCTTTGCATGATAACAATGGTGTTGGGGTTCACGGCTGACACGGCATCGATAAGATCGTACTGATTACCCGGAAGCACAAGTGTCAGTCTGTCGCCCTCTTCTCCGGCGGTCTGGTCATCGGTGCCTGTAAAGACAAAAGCAACGTCGGCACTTTTAGCCATTGCAATGGTTTCGTCGTCGATTGGGGCAAGAGAGCTTGCCTTGTAAACAAGATATATTGTCTGCGGACCGGATAGCCCAAGTTTGCTTATTTTGCCATCCAGAATCCTGGCTCCGCCAAAAGGGCCGCCTGGCATCCCTCCTGAAGTACGCTGGGCATCAAAAGATGCAAGCAGGTTACCCGTGGGTGAACCAACTCTGACCTCAACAGTGCCACCGTCGGCCGGGATATTGAGCCTGAGCTTCATCTTATCGATGCTGGTCACATCCACGTTGTTGTAAGCTGTCCAGTTCCCATCCTGGATATTCCTGACCGAGTTCTCATCACTCATTCCTGAACCGATAACAATTCCATCGGATGATGAAGCGAATTTGGTGGCATCAAATTTCGCAGATGTGCCATCGCTTTTTATTACCTCAAAATCGAGAACGAAAAAGAGGTTGCTCCTGCTTGAAGTATTTGCTCCCGCGCTGTATACAACCTCGGCATTGATCCCATTCTCCGCAAGGTAGTTCTTTACACCTGCAAGGAATGAAACCATGTGTTTCGGATCGGGCCTGCCTGAATAGGGTCCGAGCTCAACCTTGTCAGCCTGGGGACCTATCACGGCAATCTTCTTCACTGCAGCAGCATTGACCGGAAGAGCTTTGTTACCGGTCTTCTGAACCACCGTGTTCTTCAACAGAACCGGAGTCTTTTTTGCAACTTCCTCAGCAAGAGTAATATGACCGGGTGAGTTTACCACACTGGTATTTATAAATGAGTAGGGAACCTTTCTTCCGGGATCAAACTCACCTATCCTCATCCTTATTGTGAACATATTAACAAGAGCCAGATCCATGTCGGCCTCTGTTATCAGACCCTGTTTGAGGGCTTCAAGGGCATAAGCCTGGTAATAATTTCCACAGTCGGTGTCGACTCCTGATTTCAATCCCATTGCAGTGGCTTCGGCTCCCGATTTGGCATAGTAATGGCCCGTCTCAATGTCCTCAATAGCGGAACAGTCACCGGTTACATACCCGTTAAGTCCATAGACCTTCCGTGCAATGGTATCGACAAAGTACCTGCTTGCCGACATCGGGACCCCTCTCACTGCATTGTAGGCGGTCATTATGCTGGGAAGCCTGTCCCTCTCTATGAGGGTCTTGTAAGGGGCAAGATAAAATTCTCTCATGTCCCTGTCGTCCATCTCAGAACTGCTTGTATGACGATCGAACTCACTGTTGTTGGCAAAATAATGTTTGCCGCACGGAACTGTTTTCAGATATGTGGGATCATAGCCCATCATTCCACGAACGAATCCCCCTCCTATCTCGGAGATTAGAAAAGGATCCTCCCCGTATGATTCACCCGTGCGTCCCCACCTGGGGTCCCTGACAGGTTCCACAACCGGAGACCAGAATGTGAGGTTGGCAATCACATCGTGATTGAAGGCACGGGCCTCATCGGAGATAGCGGATGCTTCCAGTTCCATGAGGTCAGGGTCCCATGCAGAACCCAGTGATGCGCTGCTGGGGAAAGATGTTGCAGCCCCTGCATTGGGGTTAAACATTCCCACAACTCCATGGAGAGCCTCGCCCCAGACATTATAGGTATTGATTCCAAGCCTTGGCACGGCAGCCATGCTGTTTCCGAGAAGACTTTGCTTCTCTTCGGGCGTCAGCCTTGAAACAAGATCGGCAGCCCTTTCTTCAAATGAATAGGCTGTGTTGAGATAAACGGGCTTCTTTGAACTGTCGCTTACGGGCATAAAAGCCGTAACCGCCGAAAAGGCAAGCATCAGAAAGATAACTTTTGAAAATTTAATTTTCATTCTCTAAGATGTTAATATTAATCGATTTACAGATAATCAGAGTGCCGGATCTTTGTTAAAAGAGGGTGCCAGACCGGGGCACCCTCTCCATTCTAACTTACAAACCCATAATCACGCGAATTTTAATACCCCCAGTTTTGAAGCAGATTTGTGTTCCTGTCAATTACGGTCTGAGGTATAGGATTAAAGTATTGTTTCCTGTTGAACACATGAGGATGGTTAAGTGAGATCCTGGTATAAGTCCATACTCCTGCATTGGTTTCGGGCACTGTGTTTTCGATAAGCATGCCGGTAAGGTCTGCATTCATATTTATCTCAGCAATTTTCCATCTCCAGAGGTCAAACAATC
Source organism: Bacteroidales bacterium (assembly GCA_016936695.1). Lineage (GTDB taxonomy): Bacteria > Bacteroidota > Bacteroidia > Bacteroidales > VadinHA17 > LD21. The sequence continues at coordinate 18,206 of JAFGXK010000056.1, forward strand.
TCTTCTGCTCATATGCAAATTCAACGCGCCGTTCGCGGCGTATTGCCTCGCGCATCTCATCCTGTGTCATTCCTTCAGCAAGCGGAGGAAGATCGGTTCCCAGCCTTGTCCTGACTGCATTTATGGCTTCATAAACCGATGCATCAGGTCCGGCAACTTCATTCTGTGCTTCAGCATAGCCTAAGAGCACTTCAGCATAACGGTAATAAACATGGTTCATGCCGCACTGGTTGCCTCCCCTCGGATGAAGGTTGTCAAGCCTTTTCTTGAAATAATAGCCGGTGTTGCCGACGTCATCACCCCCGAAGTCGATCTGGTTCTTTGAAGGATTGACCTTGTCGACGCGTGTATAGATTATGTCGGGCATCGCCATCCAGTCCTGCTTGTATTCTGCCCCGTCGTATACGATAAAGTCGTAGAACCTCTTTTCACGACCCACATAAGGATTCTGAGGATCATAGCCTGATGCAGGATCATCAATATCCAGTCCGTTTGCCATCTGATAGACATCAACAAGCTCCTGTGTCGGGCAGTAATTGCCCCAGGTGTAGTAAGTTCCATGGATCCATACCGGTCCTCCGTAGGTATCAAAGG
>JAFGXK010000057.1 GCA_016936695.1 Bacteroidales bacterium
AACTTTGTCCTTCTTACCTTCATCCTTGAAAAGACCTTCGGTAAACCCTATGCCGAATTACTGCAGGAACACATTGTGCAACCGCTCGGATTGAAAAATACAAGCCTTGGAGGAAAAATAAACACTTCAAATAAAGACTGTAAGTCATACAAATACCTGGATACCTGGGTTGTTGAACCCGAAACCGATATTTCAATTCCATTGGGGGCCGGGGGAATAGTCTCAACACCGGGCGACCTGGTAAAATTCAGCGATGCATTATTCGGAAGAAAGCTTCTGAGAAGTGAAAGCCTTGAAAAGATGAAAACCGTCAAAGGCCAGTATGGAATGGGAATATTTACTATCCCCTTTTTCGACAAAGTCGGTTACGGCCATACCGGAGGCATTGATGGATTCAGCTCGGTTTTCTCATACTTTTCAGACGGAAATATTTCCTTCGCCATGACCTGCAACGGATCGAACTATAACACCAATAACATCTCAATAGCGGTACTCAGTGCCGTTTTCAACAGACCTTACGACATTCCTGAATTCTCAACATATCAGGCGAGTTCTGAAGACCTTGACAGTTACCTTGGAGTTTATTCATCAGCACAGATCCCTATCAAGATTACAATAACCAGGAAAAACAACACCCTGATTGCACAGGGCTCGGGGCAACCTGCCTTTCCGCTTGAAGCAACAGAAAAAGACAAGTTTAAATTCGACCAGGCAGGTGTGGTAATGGAATTCAATCCGGCAAACCATACCATGATCCTCAAACAGGGTGGCGGTCAGTTTGAATTTAAAAAGGAATAAAAACTACTTGCATTAACATAAACCTTAAGCTTAATATGATATGTATTTCAGACGACAGGCAATGTCCATTGTGACACGCTTCGCATGTTGTAAACCATGACTATTTTGTAACTTCGACTCGCCTGAAATTGAAAAAATGAAAAAGACATATAAAAAAGCTGTCCTCGAAGCCCTTGAACGTACAAGGACCATAAAGAATGAAATACTATCTGAAAAAGATATTCAGCACCTGCCGGCCATTGTCCAAAAATATATTCACTACTCCGGTTCAATCGGAAAAGAAAAGGTGCTGAATTTCAGGGCAGAGTTTACAGGGGGAATCAGATCAGCATCAGGTGAGGATTTTATGCCTCTTACATCGGTCCAGTATAATTTCACGGATCAGCCAACCCGGCTTTTCTATATAGTCGCCAAGAAAAAAGGAATTCCTGCGAAAGGAATTCATATTTACAAAGACCGGACAGCAATCATGCTGATAAAAATTCTCGGCCTGTTTACAGTGGTTAATGCCAGAGGAAAGGAAATGGATCAGGGTGAAACTGTTACAGTATTCAACGATATGTGCTTCATGGCTCCGGCTTCCCTGATTGACAGGAATATCGAATGGAAGGAAGTTGACGACCTGACAGTCAATGCAAAATTCACCAATGGCACCATTACTATCGGTGCAACCCTGTATTTCAATGAAAAGGGAGAGCTTGTAAACTTCCTGAGCAACGACAGATTTGAAACTTCAGACGGGAAGACTTATGTAAATAGCCCCTGGATTACCCCGGTGGAAGCATATACAAACATAAACGGATACCGGCTTCCCTCGCACGCTAAATTAATCTATAAACGTCCGGATGAAGATTTCTGCTATGGTGAGTTCAGCTTGAAAACCATAGAATACAACTGCAGGAGTTTTAAATAAAGTACGAATCAGGAATACGACTTCATAATTTATCAACACCCCGGCGGAAATACCGGAACAGACAATGAAAATTAAAAGACAGGATAATGAACCTCCATTGGCGACATCTGCATGGGGCTGGCGGTACCACCATTTAGGAATACCCACAGATGCGATGATTAAGGGTGAAAGATATGTACCGCAATTTAAATTTTATGTTTCCGGATTTGATTCCAGCCCTTATGGCATAGAATGGATGAGGTTTGAAAATGATAGTCCTGTTGACGAATTAATTAAGAGGGTTCCACATATAGCTTTTGAAGTCGACGACCTTGATTCAGAGCTTTCAAGGCACGACTTTAATATTCTTACACCGCCAAATTCCCCTTGTGACGGGACAAGAGTGGCAATGATTAGTCATAATGGTGCACCAATAGAATTGATAGAATTTAGAGGCCGTAAAAAGCTAAACAAGTGAATTAAGTAATAAAAAGGTCAACGTTATTTAGGCATTGACTGGTGACTTACCGCGTACCGCGCACCGCATACCGCACGCCATAAAATATACCTTAATTTATTCCAATTGATATGAAAACAAATCCTTCCCGGAAACAAACCCCGGCTTCATTTAAAAACGACATCTACTCAAAAAAGTCAGACGGATGTTTTTTTTCTCCTTTCAGCATAAGTTTTGACGCCATGGAGCATCTGATCCTGGTCAATTTTGAAAAGGACCCTGATGAATTCTATAATACCTTTGAATTGCAGCAGGCCCGTGACAAAAACAACCGGAAGCGATTCCTTGTGATTGCATACAGAATTGACGGAGGCAGTGACGTGTATCATCAGCCAGAATATCCTTTCGCCTCCCAGTCCGGTATTCTGAATGACACTGAATTCATTGAGAGTCCTCTCGATGAGGCAAAATTCGAAATAAATGATGACAGTCTCGATGTCTTCTTCTCGTTTACGGATAAAACAGGACGAAAGATCACGGTAAGAGTGAATGAAGACAAAACAAAAAAGAAAAAACCCTTCTTCCTGCTTGCACCAGTGGGAGTAATTTCAAAAAATCCCGTGTCCCTTCCCTTTTATTCACTATACCGGATGTCATTTATAAGAAAAAACCATGCGGTTATAGAAATCAATATCGATAAAGGGAAACGCAAACCTGACACTTTCCCATTACCGTTAGACTTCTCAAAAAACTTTTTCACACGCTATTCCGCAGATACATTCAATGTTGATCTGAATAAGAATTATGAGGGCTCTTTATCTCCTTTAAAACCCGTCGGAAATAAAACTGAGGCAAACGGAATTACTTACGAACTGACTGATAATAAAGGACATCCCGAAATAAAGCGGATGTCGGCAAAAAAAAGCAATCATATGATTACAATTGACCTTTGCCCCCCGCTTCCGGATATTGCATGCCTTAATGACAAAATACATCTTGACGGGTACTTCACAATTACAACAGATAATACAACAGGTACCTTAACCGGCGAATATTATCTTGAAAAACATGGTCTTGAGATATTGATGAAACTTCACCCTTCCAGAGGCTGGCAGCCAAACGAAAAAAGATGGATCCTTAAAATTCTGTTTATGGCTGTTAAAGTATTCAAAGACTGGCCAAAAAGTTATGTCTGGAATGCACGAATCTCACTGTCTGAACCTGACTGTCCGTTAATGAAATCACACTGGGAAAGAGTTTAATTCCCGAACTAAAGGATTATTCATTCATTAAAAATCATATCATTAACAATTCAAAAACACACCACCATGAAAATATTAACTTTGAAATCACTCGCTCTTAACAATAATCGACATGACGCTTGAGGATTTTGGATATAATGAAAGTATTGAAAGTTCAAGGATTGAAAACGGTCTCCTTGACTTAGAGATTGGACGAGTTATTGCCGAACATAAGGAAAGGTATGTTGTAAGAACCGGCAAGGGAGAATCCGAAGCTGAGATAACCGGAAATCTGAGGTTCTCAGCATCAGGCCGTGAGGATTTTCCTGCGGTAGGCGACTGGGTTGCCCTGAACACATATGATTCGGATTTTTCAATCATCCATAAAATTTTGCCCCGGTCATCCGTCATATCCCGGCAGGCGGTCGGACGGCCAGGTGAAATACAGGTGATCGCCTCGAATATCGACTATGCTCTGCTGGTCCAGGCTGTTGACAGGGACTTCAACATCAACCGGCTTGAAAGATACCTCACAATCTGTCATTCATCCAAAGTAAATCCGGTTATTGTCCTGACGAAAACAGATCTGATAACTCCGGAGTTACTGGCTGAAATAACAGCTCAGATCCTGCTACGGATAAAGAACATTCCTGTTCTTGCCATCAGCAATGAAACACAGAATGGCTATGATGCATTACAGCTCATCATCGAAAAAGGTAAGACATTTTGCATGCTTGGTTCCTCGGGAGTGGGTAAATCTAACTTGCTGAATAACCTCTCCGGAAAACATGTAATGAGGACAGCTTCACTAAGCCATAGCACCAGCAAAGGCCGTCATGTTACAAGTCACCGGGAACTGATAGTGATGGATAATGGCGGAATTCTTATTGACAACCCGGGGATGAGAGAAGTGGGGATAGCTGATACCTCTGAGGGACTCGAAACCACATTCGATATCATTTTCACACTGGCATTGAAATGCAAATTTAAAGACTGCAGCCACACTACCGAAGCAGGGTGTGCCGTGCTTGAAGCAATTGAGAAAGGCGAACTTGAACCAGGCCTGCTCGAAAATTTCCGCAAAATGCAAAGGGAGAAATCCTTCTTTGAAACATCCGTCACTGAAAGAAAGAAGAAAGAAAAGATTTTCGGTAAAATCCTGAAGGATTATCAGAAAAAGAATGTGAAGGGTAAAAACCAGTGACACATTCAGCCTCTGTGGGCATTATGCATGACACTAAGGAGAGTCATTTCGTGCAGTCAGCCGCGTGCCGCGTGCCGCCTGCCGCGGCTTGGTTTACTGTTACTTTTTTTGTACATTTACTCTATAACCAATACTTCCGACCATGCCGGGAATTGCTTTGAGACCAGTTATTGCAGCGCTTGCAGCTTTGCTTGCAACCATTCTTCCGGCCCAAACAGGCCAGATCGAAGCCTGGGTAACCCTCCCCGACCGTTCGGCATTGTTTGAAAAACAAGCTGAAACATTTGCCTTCTCCGACAGGAACAGCGGAAGGGGCGGACCTGCCATAGTGATCGACGACGGCCAGTCGATGCAAACTATAGACGGCTTCGGATTCGCCCTCACCGGAGGCAGCGCCGAACTGCTGATGAAGATGAATCCGGCAGATCGCTCAAAAGTCCTTCGTGAAGTCTTTGCTGCTGACGGCAAAAACATAGGCGTTAGCTACCTGAGACTTACAATAGGTGCATCGGACCTGAACAGTTTCGTTTTTTCATACAACGACCTGAATGAAGGGGAAACCGATTACGGGCTTGAAAAATTTTCTCTTTCCCAGGATCTTAAAGATGTTATTCCCGTGATGAAGGAAATCCTGGCCATTAATCCGGATATTAAGATTCTCGGTTCACCCTGGTCAGCACCGGTATGGATGAAGACGAACAACAATGTGAGAGGTGGACAGCTTAAAAAAGAATGTTACGGGGTTTATGCCCTCTATTTCGTGAAATACATTCAGGCAATGCATGAACATGGTATTACTATAGATGCCATAACCATCCAGAATGAACCGCTTAATTCACGGAACACTCCGAGCATGTTCTGGTTCGAGAATGAACAGGCTGATTTCATAAAGAACCATCTGGGACCGGCGCTTGAACAGGTTGAACTGCCGGTTAAGATCATTCTTTTCGATCATAACTGCGACCGTCCCGATTATCCGCTGGCGCTTCTGATCGATCCGGGGGTAGCCAGATTCGCTGATGGCTCGGGTTTCCATCATTATGCCGGCGATTTCGGAGCCTTGAGCCTGGTCCACATGGCAAGGCCCGACAAGAATATTTATTTCACCGAACAAATGGTTGTGGAAAGACCCGGAAGTCCTTCAATTGACATCTCCGCCCAGGTTAAAAGACTCATCATCGGAGCCGGCAGAAACTGGAGCAGAAACGTGATACTCTGGAACCTGGCTGCCGATCCCCTGAACGATCCTCATACCGATAACGGCGGATGCTCAATGTGCCAGGGAGGCATCACAATCGACGGAAACACAGTCTCCCGCAATATTGCTTATTACACCATTGCCCATGCTTCAAAGTTCGTCAGGCCCGGATCGGTCAGGATAGCATCGACTGACAGAGGCGAAAAGACCGTTGCTCTTTACGAGGATGAACAACGGCCCGGAGCATTCCGTGCCGCATTGATTGAAAACACCAGTGTGCTGCCGAATGTGGCATTTAAAACTCCCGACGGAAGCATTGTAATGATAGTTGTCAACGACACCTTCTCAACAGGTTCTTTCACCATCCAGTACAAAGGACGGTTTGCAACCATATCCCTGCCGCCCGGAGCAGCCGGAACCTACATCTGGAAGTCGTAATTTATTCAATGTCTGACTATTGAAGTCCCTTTTGGGTTCCAAAAGCTTTCGGGATGGGGATGGAGTCACCTTGGTTGAAAAAGTCCCCTTTGGGGTTTAGGGATGGAGTCTCCTTGGGTTTTTTGGGGTGGGTGATACCCAGAATTTAGTATCTTTGAAAAAAGGTATAACCTTTCGGTCAGAAGGATCAGACAATTATCTGAACTACCGGAAGACGGCCTTTAACTTTATCCACGTAAACCAATGACAGAACAGAAACAAACCAACCAGGAGTTTTTTAAAGTCAAGGGCGAAGAGCTGCTCGAGAAGATCAAGGAGATAATAAAGGAAGGAAATGCCAGAAGGATTATCATTAAGAATGAAAAAGAAGAAACCATCGTTGAGTTTCCGCTCACGATAGGAGCAGTGGGGATACTCCTTGCACCGGTTTTCGCAGCTGTTGCTGCAATAGCCGCCCTTGTTACCGATTGTACGGTTGTTGTGGAAAAACGGGAGGAGGACTAATAGTTCCTGCTTTTTACCTGTCAGCCCATTTTTTGAATTCTGCCACCCTGTCGCGGCTTACTACGAAAAGATCGTTCTGTTCGAGACCTTTCATTGTGAGCTGCAGCCTGCTGGAGGAGTAACTGTACATAATTGTGACCGAGTCGATGTTCACAATACATTCACGGCTTATCCTGAAGAATTTCCTGGGATCCAACATTTCTTCAAGCTGTTCTAGGGAATAATCGATCCCGTAATCCCTGCCGCCTGTATCGGTGAGGAAAACACTCCTTTCGCTGATATGGAAATGGCTTATCTCAGAAGCGACTACCGATTTGAATTTTTCCCCGATCTTTATAAGGAATCTTGATTTATACCTGTTCCTGAATTCGTTTATAAGCTCGTGGAAATCCCTCCTGAAAGGATCTTTCCTGTCGTAGTACAGCTTCCGGAATTTCTCCAGGGCAGAAGCGAGCGCCTGTTCTTCAACAGGCTTGAGCAAGTAGTCAACGCTGTTTACTTTGAAAGCCTTTAGGGTGTATTCGTCGTAGGCAGTGGTGAAAATTACGGGCACATCCACACTGATAGTCTCGAATATCTCAAAACACAGCCCGTCACCAAGCTGGATATCCATAAGGATAAGATCAGGATCCGGCTTCTCCTGAAGAAGGCTTATTGCCTCTTCGACAGTTTCTGCAACTCCCGAAATCTTTATCGCCGGGGCAATCTTCTTCAGCATCTTTGAAAGCCTGCTTACAGCCGGCATTTCATCTTCCACAATCATAACATTCATTTCAGCAAAGGCATTTTAACCGTGAAATAATCATTTGTTTCATCAATAACCAGTTGTCTGCCGGAAATCAGGCTGATCCTCTCGGAAAGGTTCTTCAAACCTGTTCCGGTCGATTTTGGCTGACTTGCTTTCCTCTGAAGGTTATTCCTGACAACCAGGTTCTGCCCTTCAAAAAATACAGATATGCTGAGAGGCTTTTCCCTGGTTGCTGCATTGTGCTTTATGGCGTTTTCGATAAGTATAAGAAGGGAGACAGGCAGTATCTGAAAACTGTCAGCTCCTGTATAATCAATGTTAAGAATTATTTTATCCTCATCCCTCACCCGGTGAAGGTCGAAATACCTGTTTGTCAGTTCGAGTTCCGACTGGATAGGCACCCTGTCCTTCTTTCCGTTTTCAAGTATGTACCTGTATACTGATGCAAGATTCCCGACGAACTGATCGGCTCTGGCCGGATCGGTATGGATCAGCGACGACACAGTATTGAGGCTGTTGAAGAGAAAATGCGGATTCACCTGGCTCCTGAGCGTCTCGTTCTGAAAGACAAGGTTCTCCTCCCTCAGCTTCTGCTCCCTTTTCAGGGCATCCTGCCATTGAATTATAATGAAAATCATTGCTCCGAACGACAATCCACCCAAAGTTGCCCGGAACCAGCCGCTGAACTCATATTCAAAAAACTCCGTGACTGCAACATCCGGGCCATAACCCCTCAGATATCCAAGCGCAATCCAGCAGAGCAGTATAATAACCAGCGCGGCGACGAAGCACAGAGTGATGAAGACCATGAACCTGACCAGCATGGTCCGCATGAAATCCTTGCCTGTTGTAGAAGGCTGGTATTCCTTTCCTGCAAAAATCATCCTTGCAGCAAAAATGAAGACTTCCAGTTGTAAAAGACCTGTAAGGAATATCAAGAAGATTTCTGCAAAGGGCATTGAATTCTTGTTCCTCAGTAGTGTAAAAACGACCGACAATGCCGATATCACTGCATACATGATGTGAGATACGGGCCTTTTCTGGTCGATGAAACTATTCAGAGTCAGCTTTTTCATTTTCCCAAATTTAAGAGTTATCAACAAGAAAAGCAGAACGTTCAGATTAATTTATGGGTTCCACCCACAGCTCCCTGACCGTTTTGACCATTATCTTCTGCGGCATTCCCTTGATGTCGATTTCCTGCATTACTCCTCCGTACATTACTGCCTTCTCAATGTTCCTGGTCTTTAGAGATACCCATGTTGTTCCCCAGTATTGCTCAGTGCCCTTTGAGTTCATCATGTCCATTGTAATTTCGAGGAGATTGTCAATGGCAGTAAAATCGATAACGGCGCACATCTCTCCGTCAATCGCCGTAATCCCCTTCCAGCAGATGGTCATCACATTATGGTTATAGGTTCCTATCTCTGCCATGCTGAATTCGCCGTCAGTCTGTCTGATAACATGAGGTACGTTGAGCTTAAGGGAATCCCAGAACATCCAGGCGTAGGTTTCAAAGGTCATCATATCCCATATCAGGTTTCTCGCAAGCACATTGTCGGGGTTGGCGGGGAAGTTCTTAAAAGCTTCGGCCGAGAGCATGTTGTCTGAAGGCAGATAGCTGAAATTTTCTATGTATTCCTGCTTTGTCCCGGCCGGAAAAGGATCATTCAGACTATTCAAATGGGCGATGTAAACATTGTTCCAGGTCATGTGACCGTCAGAAAATCCCCTGGTATAATCGCCCGTCACCCTCGATGTGCTCTGGAAAGCTCCATAGAGGTCACGGTTGATATGAACGGTGGTCATGCGATATTTCCGCTGTATTGAAGCAGTGTTCATCTTCGGGAGGGAACTAAGGTACCTGTCAATGAAAGCCTTGTCAACCTGGCTGAACCCTGTATAAGGCATCAGAGCCCCCCCGATGATAAGTGTTCCGGCTAAAAAGGAAAATAATCTAGTGTTATGTTAAATATAATTTGACGTATATTTAAAATATTTTTGTATATTTGGGAAAAATATACAAATGATACGGTATAAAATT
>JAFGXK010000058.1 GCA_016936695.1 Bacteroidales bacterium
CTCAGGGTTATATGGATTACCTCGACAATGGCGTCACCAGAGGCTATGAATGGTACTCCATCCTCGGGGGAAGGCAGGATTATGTCACTTACAGTCTGTATGGCCGGGAACTAACTGTCGAACTGGATGAGGATTTTATCACTCCCGTTGCTGACCTTGATGATCTCTGGGAATACAATTACCGGTCGATGCTTGGCTATCTCGAAAATGCATTATTCGGAATCAGGGGCAGGATTACCGGCATATACGATGGCAAACCTGTCCCCGCTGCGATCATGATAGAAGGCCACGACAGGGATAATTCACATGTTATCAGCGACACTGCGTCGGGTGTTTTTACCCGGCTCATTTCACCCGGAATTTACGACCTGAAAATATCGGCCGGAGGATTCAGGGATACCATTATACGAAATGTAAACGTTATACCAGGTGAACGGACGGATATAGATGTCGCCCTGATACCTCTGGTGAAACCGCCTGACACGACGAAGAGACTTGCTCCATTCTTATATCCGAATCCGGGCCATGGTGAGGTGAATGTCCTTTTGCCTGAGGGCCTGACAGGTTCATTGAATGTAAAGGTTTTTGGGACAACCGGGAAATTGCTCTCAGATTATGAGATTGATGCTATGGAGGGAGAACCCCTGAAGCTGGATTTAAACAATCTGGGGCCGGGTGAATATATAATTGTATTTACAAGCAAGACGAAGAGGCTTTCGGGAACAGGAAAGTATGTTATAACATTGTTATAACGCCGGTTTTGGCTCTTGTTTTGCTTTCGTACCGTGAAAAGATTATTTTTGGAGTTTTCAAAATGAAGAGGAGAGATATGACAGGAAAGAAGATAATATCGGTATTTGTTTTATTGTGCGGTTTTCTTGGGCTTTCGGGCCAGGGGGCTTATCTCCCTCCGGATAAACCGGCGTTGATTATCGGGATTGTCGTTGAGCAACTGAGGTTTGATCAGATTGAAAGGCTGAGGGACAGGTTTTCGGAAAACGGAATAAAGAGAATGATCAACGAGGGCACTTTTTTCAGAAATGCTTCTTATGATTATATGCTGACACAGTCGGCACCGGGATTTTCCACTGTTGCGACCGGCACTGAACCTGCCTATCATGGAATAACATCGGATAACTGGTATATCCCGCTTAAGAATGATTTTGTTTACTGTACAAAGGATATCAGTGTCAATCCTGTCGGTGGCAGCTATGAGTCAGGTCTTCATTCACCTTTGAATCTTAATGCATCGACATTTGCCGACGAGCTCAAGATAGCCACCGGAAAGCAATCGAAGGTTTTTTCGGTAGGTATAAAGGAGCAGGCGGCCATTCTTACCGCAGGGCATTCAGCCGACGGGGCCTTCTGGTACGACAATACCACGGGAGGGTGGATGTCGTCGACTTATTACCTGGATTCACTTCCGGCATGGGTCAACGATTTCAATGCAATGAAGCATCAGGAGACTTATCTCAACTCTTCGTGGATGCTTTCAAGGGAAGCAGAGGCTTATTCCACCTGCCTTCCTGATTCGAATAAATTCGAGAAGGGGTTCAGCGGCCTGAACTATTTTCCATATGACTTAAACAAGCTAAGCAAACCATCGCCTGGGAGAAATGCCGTCCGCAACTATGCCTTCCTGAGAGAAACTCCGTTTGCTGATGCCCTGACCACTGATTTTGCTATTAAGCTGATTGAACAGGAGGGGATGGGGAAGGATGATGTTACGGATTTTCTTTCGGTCTGCTATTCGTCGACTGACTATATAGGACACAGGTTTGGTCCGTCATCGGTGGAGACAGCTGATGCGATTCTGAGGCTTGACAGGAACATTGAGACTCTGATGAATTATGTCAATGACAATATGGGCAAAAGAAATGTTCTTATCTATTTCACTTCCGCTCATGGTGTGGCAGAGGTCCCTCCGGTAATGGCCGACAACAGGATCCCCTCGGGCTATTTCAGGCAGAACCAGTCTCTTCAGCTTCTCAGGAGTTATCTTAATGCCGTTTATGGTGAGGGCGACTGGGTAAGGGGCTTTTCGGAGCGGCAGATTTTCCTGAACAGAACTCTTATCGAGGATGCGCGGATGCCTATCGAGGATATCCAGAAGAAGACGGCACGATTCCTCACCCAGTTCACGGGTGTGGCATCAGCTTACCCGTATTATGCTTTTGAAGCTAATGATTTCGGGAATGGCCATCTGAAAAGGATCATCAACAACTTCAGCCCACAGCGTTCGGGCGATGTCATTGTCACCCTGCAGCCGGGCTGGGTTGAGGTTGAGGACGATCAACTGACCAGCCACAATTCACCATATGAATATGATTGTCATGTTCCGCTGATATGGTATGGCTGGACGGTCAACAGGTCGACGGTTATGCGGAAGGTGAATCTGACCGATGTTGCAGCAACGCTATCATCGTTGTGCAGGATACCATATCCCAACGCCTGCACCGGCGAGCCGATGCCTGAACTGTTCAGATAGATTGCCTGGCGGAATCTCTTTCGGAACATGCTTCCTCAAGCAGGCGGGGATTTTTCTCACATCCGTTTCCCAGAATTATCAGGTTGGCTCCGGCGCTGAATGCTAAGGCTATTTCTTTCCTGGTTTTTATCCCGCCTCCGACGGCGATCGGTACAGCTACATTTTCCCTTACAGCACTGATTATTTCCGGAGGAACGGAATTCAGGGCACCGCTACCTGCTTCGAGATAAATCATTTTTAAGCCAAGCATCTCCCCGGCCATTGCGGTGGCTACCACAAGATCGGTTTTGTCGGCCGGAATGGCTTCGGTCTGGCTTATATACTCAACCGAGGTTTTCTTCCCGCATCCCACAAGGATATAACCTACTGAAATCAGCTTTTCCCTGACGCTCCTCAGGAAAGGTGCTGCAATGACGTGATTCCCTATCAGAAGTTCAGGGTTTCTGCCTGAGATGAGGGAGAGCAGAAGGATGGCATCAGCTTTCAGGCTCAGCTGAAGGAGATTTCCAGGGAAAAGGATGATCGGAATGCTGCACTGGCTTCTGACGGATTCTATCAGGTCATCAATACTGTTGAAAGTCAGGCTTCCTCCCACCAGAATATAGTCTGTCCCAGATCCGGATGCTATCTTCAGGATTCTCTTCAGGTCCTTTTCCGACGTCTTGTCGGGATCGAGAAGAAGGGCTATGCTCTTACTGCCGGGAAAATTATCCTTTATCATAATTCTTTTTGGTCCAGACTATTGTGTAATTGTCATATCTCGTATAGAAGAGGTCGAATGAGTCATTGATCTTTTTTGTTTTCACACTGCCTTGTATCTCACCTGATTCCTTAACCTCGAATGGTTCGATGGTAATGTCCTTCTTGATGCTTATCCCCTCCTTGTCGCAGATCTTGTAAAGAGCTTCCTTGGCGCACCAGTGCAGGTAAAGATGATAGATGCGCTTGTCAGTATCCCTTGTAATTTTCTCTTTCCTGTTTATGAATTTGAATGCTATACGGCCGATATTGGTACTCATATACTCAAGGTCAATACCCACCTTCTCATTGGAGCTCAGTAGTATAGCCGTGAGTTTGTTTGAATGGGAGATGCTTATGAACCGGGAACCGTCCCTGAGAAATGGCTTATTATTCTTGTTGTAGATAATTCTGGCATCCTTGCCAAGCAATTCGGTCAGAAGGGCCCTGACACTGAGGAATTCAAGCTTTCTTGATGTGCTTGCAAAAGCCTTGTATTTCTTTTTGTCAATAATATCAAGATCGACCATACC
>JAFGXK010000059.1 GCA_016936695.1 Bacteroidales bacterium
TATTGTAGATGCCCAGCTTCTCAAGAACCGGATATCCGAAAATTGTTCCTGAGCCCAGGAATTCCCTGAAGAATGCCACTATAACCAGGATCAGTCCGTATCCGGCTCCGTTTCCCAGTCCATCCAGGAATGAAGGCCATGGTTTGTTTGCCATTGCAAAAGCTTCCAGCCGCCCCATTATGATGCAGTTTGTAATGATAAGTCCCACAAATACCGAGAGTTGTTTGCTTACATCGAAAACATATGCTTTGAGGAACTGGTCGACAAGTATCACCATTGTTGCGATAACAACCAGCTGGACTATAATTCTGATTCTGTCGGGAATATATTTCCGTAACAAAGCAATAACAACATTTGAGACGCTCATTACTATTATTACCGAAAGCGCCATCACCAATGCCGGTTTCATCTTGACAGTTACCGCAAGGGCGGAACATATTCCAAGAACCTGGATGGTGATCGGGTTGTTTTTACTCAGAGGTTCTGTCAGCAGCTTAAGATTTTTTGCCGATAGGATCGGTTCTTTTTCCTGATTGCTCATAGGTCAAATCCTGTTTTTTAAAAAATAGCTGTTGTATTTGATCAGACAGTCATAAATCATATCCTGAAGGCCCTTACTGGTGATTGTACCACCTGATATTGCATCAACACCGTGAGGATCGTTTTCCCTTGCACCGCCTTTAACTACCTGGACTGATTTAAAATCCGCGTTCTCATAGAGTCTCTTGCCCAGAAACTGGCTTTCGAACTGCGAAGTATTAATCTCTGCGCCAAGACCGGGTGTTTCGCCTTTATGATCGAAATTGGTACCGTAAACAGTGTTCAGATCCGATTTCAGTGATACGTAACCATAGATAGGTCCCCACAGGCCTTTCCCTTCGACCGGTATGATTATGACTTCCTCTCCGTCGTCCGGCTCAGCTCTGAAAACCGGAAGATATTGCTGTTCGAGCGGCTTTTTCTGTTCATTTTTAACCACTACCGTAAATGCATCCACGTCTTCGACGAGGTTTCCATCGGAGTTAACTACAAAACCTTCCCTGATGTACTTTTCATAAAGCTCCTCTGTGTTTTCGCGTGATGCTGCCACATTGATCGATTCGAGCATGTTCCTTTTCTTTTCAATCTCCAGGTTTCTTGCCTGGGCAGGCTGGAGCAGCGTCGCCGCAAGGGAAAGCAGTGTTGCGACTACGATTACCATAATTGTGGAGAAGATGAAAATATATCTGTTACTGAAGTGTTTCATTTTACACCGGTATTAAGTGTAACCTTGGCCCTTTTGAGCCTTCTTTTGATATTCGACTGGACTACATAGTAATCGATAAGCGGAGCAAAAGCATTCATAAAAAGAATTGCAAGCATCACTGCCTCTGGATATGCCGGATTAAGCACCCTGATAAGGATGGACAATATCCCTATCAGAAATCCGTAGATCCATTTACCTATTTCAGTCTGGGCTCCCGATACCGGGTCAGTAGCCATGAAAACGGCGCCGAAAGCAAAGCCGCCCATAGCCAGGTGATAATAAAATGGCAGTTCCATATATTCATTAACTGACAGGGCATTGAGAAGCAGTCCCATTCCTATTCCGCCGGCAAGAACGCTAAGCATTATTTTCCAGCTTCCGACTCCCGTGATCAACAAAATTGCGGCTCCTATCAGGATGGCAATGACTGAAGTCTCCCCCACCGACCCGGGAATAGTCCCGATAAACATCTGCATGAATGAAGGAAGATTTGAGACCTCGCCTGTTGCGAGCATGGAAAGCGGAGTCGCTCCTGAGTAACCATCGATGACGTTAATCCCTGTGGTCAATCCTTCGGTCCATACGTTATCTCCGGTCATCCATCCGGGATAGCTGAAAAATATGAATGCTCTTGCAAGAAGTGCAGGATTAAAGACATTCATACCTGTTCCTCCGAACACTTCCTTGCCGAGTATCACCGAAAAAGCGACAGCCAGTGCGAGCATCCAGAGAGGTACGTCGATCGGCATGATAAGCGGGATCAGAAGCCCTGTCACCAGGTAGCCCTCGTTAATCTCATGTCCGCGTATCTGGGCTGCTATAAATTCTATACCCAGACCGACCACATAGCTGACTATAATCAGGGGCAGCAGTTTAATAAATCCGAACCAGAAAGCCTGGAACAGGGCGGGGTCGGTTCCGACCGACCTGAAATGCTGTAATCCAATATTGTAGCAGCCAAAAAGAAGTGCGGGTATCAGGGCTATGATAACGACCGTCATAGTCCGTTTCAGGTCGACTGAGTCGCGGATGTGGGAACCTTTTCTTGTAACCTTGTCGGATACGAAAAGGAAGCTCTCGAAACCTTCAAACACCGACTGCAGCTTTTCAAACTTACCTCCTTTCGTGAAATGAGGTTTCAGTTTATCAATCTTTTTTCTCAGGAAATCCATATGGTAAAAAAATTCACAGTTTACTTAACTCATCTCTTTCCTTATCAAATCCAGCCCCTGCCTGACAATTGACTGGATCTCGATCTTTGAGGGGCAGACGAACTCGCAGAGAGCAAAATCCTCCTCGGCCACCTCATAAATTCCGAGGTTTTCCATCATGTCAATATCCTGGGCAATTATTGCCTTAAGAAGCTGCATGGGATAGATATCCATTGGGAATACCTTTTCATACAGCCCTGTCACGACGAATGCCCTCTCCCCCCCATGAAAGTTGGTGTCGGGTTTGAAACTCTTTTTCGGGAACAACGAAGAGAGGAATGTACGGGAGAAGCTCAGCTTGCCGATACCCGGCAATGCCCATCCGAACATTTCAAAATAATTGCCTTCGGGGATCACGGTAACCTGTGAGTCGTAGAATCCCAGGTAACCATTCCGTTCAATCTTAGTTCCGGTAAGCACATTGCCGCTTATAAATCTCAGGTTACCCTCCTTTACATTACCTTCCAGCATTGGGGCTATAGCTGCGCCTGAAAGCATTTTGCAGTACCCGGGCGAAACTGCCTCTGAACCTGTAAGGGCAACCAGCCTTTCGGGCCTGTAGATACCCTCAGCAAAAAGACTTCCTATTGCAATTACATCCTGAAAATTTACATACCAGACGGTTTCTCCCTTGTTTACCGGGTCGAGATGATGAATCTGTATCCCGACATTTCCTGCAGGATGAGGGCCTGAAAAATAAGATATTTCAACTCCGCCGATACCTTCAAAAACCTTGTTTCCGTCCTCACCAAGTTTTAGCACAAGGTTTACTTTCCCTTTAGTAAGCTTTGAAACAGCCTTCAGCCCCTTCCTGAAATGTTCACCTGAGGAGTTGGAAAGGATGAAATTATAATCTGGAGCCAGAGGAGCAGTATCAAAACAGGAAATAAAAACTGATTTTGGCTGATCGTTCGGGTTTGCTACCACATGATATGGCCGCTGTCGAACAGCCGGCCACAGGCCTGATCTCAACAGTACCTCTTTGATTTGTGATTCGGAAAGCTTTTCCGGGTCTGCTTTCCCGAAATCCACGGCTGAATCTCCACTTTTTTCAACAACTACTTCAAGAATTTTTCTTCGGTCGCCTCTGTCAATTGAAACCACTTTTCCGCTCACGGGAGAAGTGAATTTTATCTCAGGCTGAAATTTGTCATGAAAAAGGGAACTGCCTGCCTCAACTGAATCACCAATATGAACATCAAGCTTCGGAGTCAATCTCGGAAAATCAATTGGTTTGACTCCAAACAGGGCAGGACTTACAGTCCCGGAAATCTTCCTTTCAGCAATACCTTCCAACCGGATATCAAATCCTTTTTTTAACTTTATCGATCCTGGCATCTTAATTGATCTATTAAAAAAAACTCTGGCTGATCAGATTTCTGTTATATAAATAACAGTAACTGCAAATGTATAAATAGCAAGTTAAATTTAACGAAATATCGCAAAAATGATTCTACAAAATTCCACTATATGTAAATTTGTCAATTAAATCCAAACCATGATTTTAACTCTGCTCTTAACATTATTCTCTAACACTTTCACTATTAATCAGGAAGGCAATACTGAGCTCACCCTTTCCAATCATGTCTTTGACGACAGGGTGAAGACAGTTCAGCTCTACAGGGAAGAATGGAACCTGTCATACCCTGTCATCAGGCTGAACAGCGGCGAAAAACTGGAGCTTCATTTCGACCTTATGGGAAATAACATTGATGATTTTTATTATTCTTTCATTCACTGCGACAAGGACTGGAACAGGTCGGATGTATTCCACACCGACTATCTTGAAGGTTTTCCGGAGAATCCGGTGGAGGAATACAGACCTTCATTCAACACCACGGTCCACTACACTCACTACAAGCTTTCGTTTCCCAACGACAGGATAAACTTCAAGCTATCGGGCAACTATGTTATCCTTATACACCCGTCAAATGATCCTGAGAATCCAGTTCTTTCATACCGTTTTATGGTCACTGAGAATCTTGCCGGGATAGAAATTTCCGCCCACCGCCCGAGAATGACGGCTGACCTCAACCTTAACCAGCAGATTGACTTCAACATAAATATTTCGGCGCTCAGGATTAATGATCCCTACAGGGATATTTATGCCTTCATCCTTCAGAACGGACGATGGGACAATGCAAGAAAGAACCTGAAACCTGAGTTTGTCAGTAATGACCAGCTGAAATACAGCTCCCTGACTGACAAAAATGTGTTTCCGGGCGGAAATGAATTCAGGTATTTCGACATAAAAAGTATCAGATACCAGTCGCAATTTGTAAGAAAGATTGATTTTCTGATGTCGAATTATCATGTATACCTCGCACCTTCCGACGACAGGGAATTCAAGCCTTATTTTTACTGGGAAGATTTCAATGGCCGTTACTATATAGCCATTCAGGAGGAGAAGAATCCCGACACTGATGCCGATTATGTATCTGTCTATTTCACTCTCCCTTCAAAATATCCGGTTGAAGGGGGCAGGATGTACGTATCGGGGGCTTTTAACAACTGGGAATTCAACAGCAACAACCTGATGAGCTACAATGCCGCAGAGGGGGCATACGAATGCATTATCCTGCTGAAACAGGGCTGGTATAATTATGAATATGTATTCAGGAGGGACGGCACTGACGACAGTGTTGCCTCAAAGTTTGAAGGAAGCCACTATGAAACGGAAAACGACTATACAGTACTTGTTTATTACAGAAATCCGAGGGAAAGGTACGACCGGATTATAGGAGTGCAGACGATTAACACCCTCAACAGGCTTACTGATTAGTGCTTCGCATGGGAATCGATCCCGTATTGCATCCTGATAGTGTGTTCAAGCACCTTAAGGATTTCGTTCATATACTCATTAACAGCCTTTGACGATCCCGGGAGAGTAAATACAAGCGACTTTCCAGATATCCCCGCCACACCCCTGCTCAGAAGTGCATTGGGATTTTCAGCACCATATTTTACCCTGATAAGTTCCATTATTCCCGGAATTTCCTTTGAGAGCAAGGGCTTTACTGCTTCGATTGTTATATCTCGAGGACCTATCCCGGTTCCCCCCGTTGTAAATATCAGGTGCATTGATTTGGATGCATCCCTCACCAGATCCTGAAGTATCGCCCGGTCGTCGGGAATAAGTTGCATCCGGAATTCCGGTTTCCATTCAAGGCCGCTGAAAAAAGTTGTGAGACGTTCCCTGATGGCCGGACCGCTGAGGTCCTCGTATTCACCTCTGAAAGCCCTGTCGCTTAAAGTAATAATAAGGATATCGAATTTTTCGGGAAGATTCATAATTTGGTCTTCTCTGTTACCATAACCCTGTCGATGACCATCATTTTGTCAACTGCCTTGCACATGTCATAAACAGTCATAAGGGCAACACTTACAGATGTCAGGGCTTCCATTTCCGCACCTGTTCTGCCCGTGCACTGAACTTCGCTTTCAGCTACTATCCCAACTTCATCGGGATAGAGGTCGACTTTGACATGATCGAGAACGATGTTATGGCAAAGGGGAATAAGCGAAGATGTTGCCTTTGCGGCGTTAATGCCGGCAATCTGGGCTACGGTCAGCACATCGCCCTTTTTAAGCAAATTTTCTCTGATCAGATTAAGGGTTTCATCCGAGAGTTTTATGTGTCCTGATGCTTTTGCACTGCGTACCTGAACTTCTTTTCCCCCGACATCGACCATAGATGCCTTTCCTTTTTCATCAACATGTGAAAACTTTTCCATAAGCTTTATCCTCCGATATTATAAAAAGAGTTATTTGAATTTGTCATTCCCTTCTCAGGCTTATTCTCCAAAGCCAGTCTCAGGGCTTTTTCGTAACCGAGTGTCCTGATATCAAACTCCATGTCATTGAACAGGCAGGGTTTAAGTTTACCGTTGGAAGTAAGCCTCAATCTGTTGCACAGAGCACAATGTCCTCCGATTCCTCCATGAACGATTGAGAACTTTCCCTTTTCCAGATCCATTTCTTCAATATATCTAAGCTCGAGCCCGTTTTTTCTGCAAAATTCCGTAACACCTGCTGCATCATCCTCCGAGCAAGATTCTCCTGTCACGCAATTAATTTTAATGGGATTCAGACCAGCTTTCCTCGCAGCCTCGATTCCCCTGATTACGTCATTCAGATTACCTCTTCGTGTAATCCAGGCATATTTATCAGGATCAACCGTATCAAGACTTATGTTGACTCTTTGCAGTCCGGCCCTTTTAAGATCAGCAGCAAAATTCTCAAGAAGTGTTCCGTTGGTCGTCATCGCAAGGTCGGTTATTCCCGGTATCTCAGCGATCATTCCGACAAGTGTCACAATGCCCTTTCTCACCAATGGTTCACCTCCGGTAATTCTTACCTTGTCAATACCCTTTCCCACTGCGAGCTTTGTAAACCCGGTAATCTCATCGAAAGTAAGAATGTCCTCATGCCTGAGAAGTTTAATGCCTTCATCGGGCATGCAATACCGGCATCTCAGATTGCAGCGGTCGGTTACCGAGATACGCAGATAGTTAATATTCCTGTTAAATCTGTCTAACACTTACAATTTCCCCTTTCTCAAATATTTTAATTTCTACAGGCATTGAAATTATCCCATCCGTTTCGTTCATGGCAGTGATGTGAGCCGAACCATGGTACTCAACGGGAAACACGGTTCCCTCACTGGTTAATTTAACGGGTATCAGAGCCATCCTGTCGCTTGATCTCCTCACATACCTCATGGCCATGGGCAGTTTCAAAGTCAGGGGTTTCCAGTTGCAGTTCATCATTCTGTACAATAAAGGCTTAACCAGCAGTTCAAACTGAAGAAACGAAGATACGGGATTTCCCGGAAGACCGAATACGGCCGCCTCAGGATGAAGTCCGAAGGTAGCAGGTTTACCGGGTTGAACCGCCACCCTGCTGAAAAGAATTTTAACACCTGCTTTTTCCAGAACTGAAGGAACAAAATCGAAATCACCCACTGAAACGCCACCGGTAATTATCACAAGGTCATTTTCCGCAATAGCCTTTTGAACAATCCCGAAAGTTATTTTCTCATCATCAATTGCGATCCCGTAATATTTTCCTGCTGCGCCGGCTTGTTCAATCTGGGCCAGGAGCTGGCTGGAATTGCTGTTTCTGATCTGTGATAAACCCGGAATACTTCCGGGTTCAACAAGCTCGCTTCCTGAGCTGATAACCGCCACAGTGGGCATAAGGCTTACCTGAGGGGAAACATGACCCACTGAAGCCATGGTGGCAATATGCTGGGGCCGGATAAGTGAACCAGCCCTGATAACAATATCTCCTTTTCTGATGTCTTCACCCTTTAGGGCAATATTGTCTTTTTTCAGAGTGCCGGTAAACCTGATCCTTCCCGAGGGCAGGGTTTCCGTGTCCTCAACCATTATCATACAATCGGCGCCCGCGGGCACCGGGGCGCCGGTCATAACTCTTGAACAACATCCTTCTTTAATATTTTTTGAAGGCCATACTCCAGCGGGAACCGTTTCGAGCACCTCAAGCTCATTCCCGAGATCCTCTTTCCTGCATGCAAAGCCGTCGACTGAAGATTTGTCGAACGGAGGCATATCCATATCGCTTATCACATCGACTGCCAGCACCCTGCCAAGAGAATCTTTTAAGGAGACCTTTTCGGATTCCATCATTATGATATCCGATTCCATTACGATATCAACAGCCTGCGAAAAAGGGATCATATCCATTCTATCTTTTTAAAATTGATTTATCTGCATCTGATTCTGAATTATTACTCCCGTCGATGACAACTGCCGCCTCTTTTGGAAAAGAAATCCATACCCGTTCATCTTCTCTTCCATTCAGTTTTCTGAAATCATTGACAGTAAGGGAAGCAACAAAAAGCATTCCGGCATCGACGGTGATCTCCATACCAGATTCAGAAGGAAAAATCTCAGTGATCACTCCCCTGAAACAGTTTTCTGTGCCA
>JAFGXK010000060.1 GCA_016936695.1 Bacteroidales bacterium
ATTAAACTGATGCATAAAAGACTGATTATATATGTAATACTGCTGTCGTGCATCCCGGCACTTGCCTTAGCCCAGGAAGTGACAACAGGGCTTCAGTCGAACCGGCTGCTTAAAAACAACTCTGCCGGATCCGGAAAAGGAATGGCTGCCGATCCTGTCGAACTCCCTTTTTTCGATGATTTTTCAGGAAGTTCGGTACTCCCCTCTCCGCTTCTTTGGACCGACAATTATGCTTTTATAAACAACACCTATTCCGACAGGCAGATTACCATAGGAATCGCTACCCTCGATGCACTCAACGAGACCGGAAAACTATATGAAACTGCAGTCCCGGAGGGATTTGAAGCCGACCATCTGACTTCCCAGCCCGTGAATTTGTTGTATCCGGCATCCGACAATATCTGGCTTAGTTTTTTCTACGAGCCGGGTGGCCTGGGAGATGTTCCTGAACTTTCCGATAGCCTGACGCTCCAGTTCTTTGCCCCTGAAGAAGCAACCTGGCATTCGGTATGGAGATCCGGTGAGCCGGTACAATCTGGATTTAAACCTGTAATAATAAGAATAGACGATCCCAGGTACCTGAAAAACGGATTTCAGTTTCGCTTCGTCAACTGGGCCAGTCTTTCGGATTTTGAGGAGAACTCAATGATTGGAAACTGCGACCACTGGAACATCGATTACGTTCTTCTTGACAGGAACAGGCATGAAGCCGATACTGCCCTTGCCGATGTGGCCTTCAGGAAAGCCCTCAGATCAATTCTTAAAACTCATGAAGCAATGCCCTGGAAACAGTTCCGGCAGGTCTACCTCCAGGAAATGGGAGCCTTCATACCAATTTCCTACAGGAATAACGACATCATAACCAGGAATGTAACAAGAAACTTCGAGATACGTGACATGTATACCAATAACATTTCACATTCCTTTACAGCAGGAGCAACAAACATCGAACCTTTTGCCAGCGTTGATTACAATGCCAGCCTTATATACACCTACAACACTGCAAATGAAGATTCGGCACTCTTCAGGATAACCTGCCACCTTAGAACCGATGACTTTGACCCCAAACTCAACGACACCATTAAATATTACCAGGTTTTCAGTAACTATTTTGCCTACGATGACGGCACTGCTGAAAGCGGATATGGAGTAAACGGTGAGGGATCAAGAAATGCGATGGTAGCATACAGGTTCAAATCTTACATGGAAGACACTCTCAGGGCCATCAGCATCTGCTTCAACGACAGCTACCTTAACAGCAACGTAAGGGCATTTGACATGATGGTTTGGGACGAGAACAACGGACTACCCGGAAATGTGATTTACAGCTTCGATAATGTGATTGTTGAGACTGGCGACGATATCAACGGATTTCATACCTACATCCTGCCCGACGGTGTTCCGGTCAACGATGTTTTTTATGTGGGATGGAAGCAGAAAACCGAAAACTTCCTCAATGCAGGCTTCGATGTCAATACTCCTCATCAGGGAAGGCAGTTTTACTGGCTGAACGGGATATGGTACCTGTCGCAAAAGCAGGGCAGTCTGATGATAAGGCCAATTGTAGGAAAACCGGTCAAGACTACATCCTCTGAGGATGAAATCCCGGCTGATCCAAAAAAATACAGGATGTGGCCAAACCCTGCCGTCGACTTCATCAACCTTGAATGCGATGATATTATGCCCGGACCCTCAACATACGTGTCAATCAGCGATCTTTTCGGACGGGAGCTTATCAGAGAGCCATACAGCGAAAGAATTGATATCCTGGAACTCAAACCCGGAATCTTCAACGTGGTTGTACTCTCCGGGAAAAAACGCGCGGCCTGGTTCAGGCTCGTGATTACAAAGTAATATCCCATGGTTGAAGAAGAATTGACTGACCAGCAGGAACTTTTTGAACATTACAGGTTCATTTCCGAGCCGGGACAGTCGCTGATGCGTTTAGACAAATTCCTTTCCACCAGGATCGAGAAGACATCAAGGACCAGGATCAAGAATGCTGCCAATGCCGGCAATATTCTTGTCAACAACAAACCGGTAAAACCAAATTACAGGGTTAAACCCAACGATATAGTACAGGTTGTGCTTCCAAACCCTCCCAGGGAGATAGAGCTGATACCTGAAAACATCCCTCTCAATATTATTTATGAAGATGATGATGTCGTGGTCGTGAATAAGGATCCCGGGATGGTTGTTCATCCGGCCTACGGCAACTATACCGGGACGCTCGTGAATGCCCTGATGTACCATTTCAGGGATATACCCATGTTTCAGTCGGGAGAGCTTCGTCCCGGACTCGTACACCGTATTGACAAGAATACATCGGGAATATTGGTTATTGCCAAGAACGAACTGGCTCTCAACAAATTGTCAAGACAGTTTTACGAAAGAACCACAGGCAGGAAATATGTGGCCCTTGTATGGGGTACTCCCGATCCGTCTGAAGGAACCATAACGGGCCATGTAGGCCGTAATATCCGCGACAGGAAAATCATGCAGGTATTTCCCGACGGCAGTCAGGGCAAACCGGCCATCACTCACTACAGTCTGATTGAGAATTTCGGATATGTATCGCTTGTGGAATGCAGACTCGAAACCGGACGCACACATCAGATAAGGGTTCATTTCAGCCATATCAAACACCCACTTTTTAATGATGTGGAATATGGCGGGGAAAAGATACTCAGGGGTACGACCTTTGCCAAATATCAGCAATTTATCAGGAACTGCTTCACCATCCTGCCCCGGCAGGCATTGCATGCAAAATCGCTTTCATTCGATCACCCGGTTACGGGAAAAAGGCTATTCTTCGACTCGGAACTACCGGACGATATGAAACAGGTTATAGAAAAGTGGAGAAATTATACATCAGGAAGAGAAAAATTCTAACCTGTCAAACAAACCTGAGCCCTGCGCCCTGAACCCTGAGCCCTGCGCCAATTCTTACCAGCTCCCTCCGGCTCCGCCTCCGCCAAAGCTGCCGCCTCCGAAACCGCCGAAGCCGCCTCCGCCGCCTTTAAAACCGCCGCCTCCTGAAAAGCCTCCCCAGCTCCCGCTGTGCTTGTTACTGCCTGAATTCATCATCGACATCAGCACCCAGAGGGGAAGTCCGTTACGGCTTATATGCTTCTGGTTCGATCCGCCGCTGCTCCGCATGAACAGAATTACAATTATTACGATTATGAAAACAATAAGCGGTACCAGTTCGCTGATGTCGCCGCCCTTCCTGTAATCACCGGCCGTGAATTCCCCGCTTGCCAGCGACATAAGCGTGCTGGTTGCCTTGTCGAGTCCTTTATAGTAATTGCCCTGCCTGAATTCAGGAAGTATTTCATAGTCGACTATCTCACCACAGACAATATCTGGGATAGCACCTTCAAGACCATATCCTGTGGTTATCTGAACCTGCCCCTGTGAGCTAAAGGTCTTTGGCTTGACAAGAATAAGCACCCCGTTGTCCGAACCCTGACGTCCTATTCCCCACAATTCAGCCAGCCGCTGTGCATAATCGGCTTTGTCATATCCCATAAGGTCGCTGACAGTAATTATCGATATCTGAGTCGATGTTGTATCATCGAAGGCCACAAGCTTCTGTTCGAGCGCGTTTATTTCCTGCTGTGTCAGCATTCCTGCAAAATCATTTACAAGCCTTGGCGGAACCTGCGGCTCGGGAAAGTCCTGGCCCGTGACGGATAACGAAACAGAGGCCAGGACAATTGCAAAAAGGACAATATAGTTATATAATAGCCTGAACTTCATTGCTTTTCTGATTGCTCATTGTCTTCAAACGAGATATCGTCGGGAAGTTCATTCACATCATCCATGCTGTGCGGGAAATGTTCCCGAAGCTGCCGGCCTGCCAACAGAATCCCTTCTATCATTCCCTCGCAATATTTACCTTCCCTGAAATTGCTCACCAGAATGTTTTTAATGACATCCCAGAAACCATCGGGAACCTTGCTGTTTATTCCGGCATCGCCTATAACGGCGAACTCCTTATTCCTGACTGCCAGATAAAAGAGGACTCCGTTTCTGTCTTCTGTCTCATGCATTTTTATATGCCGGAAGACCCATGCAGCCCTGTCGAGAACATTGCCCGAAAGACTGGTTTCGAGATGAACCCTTATCTCTCCCGAAGTCTCGCCTTCAGCCTCCTTAATGGCATCCCGTATCTGAAGCTGCTTCTCTTTCGTAAAAAAGGTCGATGCCTTGATATCCATTTCCCGTACCGGGTTAGAATGTAACTTCAGGAGCGATTTCTGCTCCTTCCATCGACTCGAAGTATGGTCTGGCTGTGAATCCGAACATCCCGGCAATAATATTCTGCGGGAATCTTTTAATATAGGTGTTCATTGACTGGGCAACTTCATTGAATTTCCGGCGCTCGGTTGAAATGCGGTTCTCGGTACCTTCGAGCTCCACCTGAAGATCCCTGAAATTCTGGGTGGCTTTAAGCTCGGGATAACGTTCCACAACTACCATAAGCCTCGACAGAGCAGAGCTCAGATCACCCTGCGCAGCCTGGAAATCCTGAAGATTTTCAGCGGTCATGTTTGCCGGATCGACTGTAACCTGAGTGGCTTTTGCCCGTGCCTCAATAACCTGTGTGAGAGTCTCCTGCTCGAAGGCCGCTGCTCCCTTGACGGTATTTACAAAGTTCGGTATAAGATCGGCCCTGCGCTGATATTGAGTCTCAACATTTCCCCACTGGCCTGTAACTCCTTCCTGGAGGGAAACCATCTGGTTATAAGCCCTGGTACCCCATGAAACAAGACCAAGCACAATAAGTCCGAGAACAACTCCAACTATAATCCAAATGATGCAACCTTTTTTCATTTTGTGCGGTTTTAAGAGTTTCATCAAAGGTAAATAATTCCTAATAATCTAAACAGAAAATTATTGTTACCAAAACATTAGCGTTACCGCCTGAAATGAGTACATTAATTTCTAATTTTACCGCCAAACTTTTCTCATATGAGAACAATCGCAATAGT
Organism: Bacteroidales bacterium; assembly: GCA_016936695.1. GTDB lineage: Bacteria > Bacteroidota > Bacteroidia > Bacteroidales > VadinHA17 > LD21. Next base: position 4,998 of record JAFGXK010000060.1, read on the forward strand.
AGCCGGAGGAGATTCATCCGAATATGACATTTCAGTAAAGAGCGCCAGTGAGGTGTTAAGTCTGATCTCAGAGAAATACAAAGCTTATCTGATCATGATAAGAGGTACGGCCTGGTACTGGGAAGATCCGAAGGGAAGACGCTTCAACATCGATAAGAATGATTTTACACTTAAAACCGACGATCAGAAAATCAGGTTTGATGCCGTTTTCGTAGCCATTCACGGGACCCCCGGCGAAAACGGACTTCTCCAGGGCTATCTCGATATGATGAAAATCCCCTATACCAGTTGCAGCGCATTCTGTTCAGCACTCACCTTCAACAAACAGGCATGCAAGCTCTACCTTAAGGAGTATGGCATACCTATGGCCCGAAACATTCTCTTCCGCCGAGAAAATATGCCAGACACCGACTCAATAATTTCAAAAACAGGTCTTCCGTGCTTTGTTAAGCCCAACGAAAGCGGATCAAGCTTCGGGGTATCAAAGGTAAAGACCAGGGAAGAGCTGCCTGCAGCCATTGAAGCGGCATTCACGGAGAGCGCTGAGGTAATGGTCGAATCATTCATGAAAGGAAGAGAAGTCGCCTGCGGTGTGGTAAGGGCAAACGGGAAGGGGATTGTCCTGCCGGTCACTGAGATCATTAGCAGTAATGAATTCTTTGACTATGAGGCAAAATACACACCCGGAAAATCGCAGGAGATAACACCTGCGGATATGCCCGATGATCTTATTAACAGGATACAGGTTCTCAGTTCAAGGGTATACGAAATACTTGGATGCAAAGGCATCGTAAGGGTTGATTTCATAGTGGTCGGGGACAATCCCTTTTTCCTCGAGATCAACACCGTACCGGGCATGACCATGGAGAGCATCATCCCCAGGCAGGCAAATGCTGCAGGCATCGGCCTTGAAGACCTTTACACAATGGTAATAGAAGACCTCTTCTGATATTCTTAAAGCCTATTCCTTTGCCAGCTTCAGCGCCGAGGTGGTTGTATAATATTTTGTAATCATTCCCGGAACCTCCCACTCAGGCAGTTTGCCTTCTTCCATGTATTCAAGAAATTTCTGGGTTACCTGTCCGAAGTGCTCCTCGTGCGAAACCCTGTACTTATTGGGAATGAAGATCTTCAGTGCCTTGTTTCCATAGTTCTCTGCCATCAGACTGTCGTATGGAAGTTGAACCAGTGCTGCCTTAAGCTTTTCATTGAGCTCCGGAAGGGATGATCCCTTTATGTTTTCAATATACAATGTCGGAACAAACTTCTCATCTGCACCCTGACGAATGACAAGGTCGCATTTGGTGCCGCGCATCACCGAAAAGTGAGTATCCCCTCCCCCCGGCGGCGGCATGAAGTCCCATGTAACCGATACTTTGGCCCATATCCCCTTCAGTTGGTAAATCATCTCGCCGTTGGAATAAACATGAAGTTTCCCGTCCCTGATATCCTTGCTCAGGTACTCAGGGAAATCGTCAAAGCCTGTCACTCCCCTGAATTCTTCCTTCGAGATTATTGTCGGCCATCTTCTTGCAGAGGAAAGCTCTACATCGGAAGGATCGAGGATCTGTTCCGGAAAACATTCCCACTGAATAAGGTCGACAAGATGGGTTGTAACATCAACTATCCCCTCACCCTGCTGTTCGACGTCGAAAAACCATGACGGACGCTGGAGCGGAGAGCCCGATACTATTTTTGAAAAATGATGAACACTGACCTTTGATACAGCAGGATCACTGGCTGACCCCGGAACCAGGGTCCCAAAAATTTCCTCATTCTGCGAAAGAAGTTTCTGGAGTAGAGTGGTGACCTCAAACCTTTCAGTCATGATGTCATAAAGAAGGACCCCTTTTTCAGCAGCAGATGCAAATGCGGCTTGCAAACCCGGCCAGTCTTCGGGAGAAATTATCATGGGCTTGTCGGCCAGCACATTCAGTCCCGCATTAATAGATGCTGTAATATAGCTGGCCTTTTTTTTGTTGTTGCCCGACAGGACTACCACATTACCTGCCTTTTCCTCCAGCATCTTTTCGAAAAAATCGCTTCCCCTGTAGACTATCTCATTCCATTTTGTGGGATCATTGGCTCTGGCATTATATGATGCAATTCTTCCAAGGTGCTGTTCCACATCCGGTCCTTCGGGAGCATAAACCCTGACGTCGGGAGAAACCTGCGGATAAGTTGTCTTCTGCACCAGGGCGGCATGAAAATGGCCTGGATCTACTGTCAGCAGCTTTACCTTGTAGCTAATTTCCATTGCATCATCTTTTGTTTCCGTCGTTTGCTTATTGCTTCCTCCTGATCCGCATGATGATAATATCACTGCAGAAATCAATAAAATTGTCGTTTTTATGCCCATATCCTAAGTCTGTTTTATTTCTCTTACTGCTTCAATAAAAGCTTTAATATTCTGTGTGCTGACATCCTGGGGCATTCCTCCCCCTGCTGACCAGATAATGCGATCGTGATTACTGACTTCCTCCGAGGCCTTTCTGACTGCCTCCTTTACCTGTTCAGGGGTTCCGGCCGCCAGCACATCCCGCGGAGGTATATTTCCCAGCAGTACCACTTCGTCGCCTGCCAGGCTCCTTATTTCTCCGAGTGAATGATTGAAGGAGAAATTGAAAACGTTCACATCCATTTCTTTCAGAAATCCGGCGGTTATAAGGCCATCCGCATCATTGTGCAGAAACCTGACCTTTGCTCCCGTGCATGAAAAAATCCTTTTGAAATAAGGAAGCACAAATTCATTGAATTCCGCCTCGCCAACAAAGCCGATTATATCATCGAGTATCAGAACCCCATCAATCGAAGGAAAACTTTCTTTCTGAAACGAAAGCCAGTCGCAGATAAAATCTGTTATTTTTTCAATCAGCCTGTGTGAGCCTTCCGGATCAAGGGCAAGCGCCATCATAAATTCGGTTGTTCCCATGAGGAAACTGGCTATATTGAGAGGGCCGCGTGCTATTGCAAATCTTACCTGGTGATCTGCTTCAATGATGGCTGATTGATTGTTTTTCAGCCTGGCAATCATGAAAGGAAGAAGCCCGTCGGTTCTGACATTCGGCTGAGGGAGCCGCTCAACATCAGCAATATCGGTAAAGATTTTTTCTGCATGGGGCAGGTTGTTCTCGAGAAAGATCAGTCTCGACCCGAAAGCGGACGGCTCAGTACACATGCCGTATTCCGACCAGAAACCGGGCATGAACCACACATCAGGAAAGGTTTCTGCTGCCTTTATATTGGCTTGCATCCATTTTTCGTCTGATGCATAATAGTCAAGCGTGGGAATACCATACCAACCCGGAAGCCATGGACTGTCAATAATAAATCCCGCCGGCCTGTAACTGAGCTTTTTTCCATTTAACATGGAGAGAAGATCATTCCACGATGAATTTCGCATGGGAATTGAGGTTTATCTGTAATACTTCAGACATTAAATTTGAGAATAATTTTCAATACAGCAAAGATTCCACTGAAGGATGTTTTATTATTTGTCATCGAGGTCAGCAATCTTGAAATTGAAGGTTTCCATGCGGTATGAATCGATCGGGGCGCAGGTGCATATCAGGTTGCGGTCGCCATAACCGTTATCAACCCTTCCGACTGACGGCCAGAATTTGTTTTCTTCCACCCAGAGCAGGGGGTAGGCTGCTTTCTGCCTTGAATATGAATGTTTCCATTCGTCGGCAGTTACAGCCAGTGCTGTATGGGGTGAATTGTGGAGAACATTGTCTTCCTGGTCAGCTTTCCCATCCTTCACTTCCTGAATCTCGAGCCAGATTGAATTCATCGCATCAATGAACTTGTCAAGTTCCCGGAGTGATTCCGACTCGGTAGGTTCGATCATTAGCGTCCCGTGTACCGGGAAGGAAAGCGTTGGGGCATGAAAACCATAATCCATAAGCCTCTTTGCAATATCAGATTCGGTGATCCCGGCTTCAGTCTTGAAATTCCTGCAGTCGAGAATAAGTTCATGAGCCACCTTTCCTGTTTCGCCCGTATAAAGGATAAGATACCTGTTCTTAAGGGATGCTGAAATATAATTTGCGTTCAGTATGGCATATTTCGTCGCGTCTGTGAGGCCATCCGGGCCCATCATAAGGATGTAGGCATGTGATATTGTGAGGACGTGGCCGCTGCCAAAAGGTGCGGATGCTACCGGTGATATTCCATTCTCACCGCCAACCTGAACCAGTGGATGCGAGGGCAGGAATCCTGCCAGTCTTTCGGAAACAAGCACCGGCCCCATTCCCGGACCACCACCTCCATGAGGAATGGCAAAAGTCTTGTGAAGGTTAAGATGACATACATCGGCTCCGATATGTCCCGGGCTTGTAAGTCCGACCTGGGCATTCATATTGGCTCCGTCCATGTAAACAAGTCCGCCGTTCTCGTGGATGATATCCATCATGGCCGTAACCCCGACTTCAAACACCCCGTGTGTCGAAGGATAGGTTATCATGAAACACGCAAGGTCATCCCTGTAAGCCACGGCCTTTTTCTTCAGATCCTCAATTTGAATGTTACCCCTCTCATCACATTCGACAACAACCACCTGCATACCGGCCATCACGGCGCTGGCCGGGTTAGTGCCATGTGCAGAGGAAGGGATAAGGGCAATTTTCCTGTGACCTTCGCCCCTTGTCTTGTGATATTCCCTAATAATAAGCAAACCTGTATATTCGCCTGCAGCCCCGGAGTTTGGCTGAAAAGTGACTGCCGAAAAGCCTGTAATCTCCTTAAGTGCATCTCCCAGCTCATTCATCATCTGATAATAACCTTCAGCCTGATCGGCGGGAACAAAAGGATGGATATTCCCGAATTCGGGCCAGCTCATGGCAAACATCGAAGTTGCCGGATTCAGCTTCATGGTGCACGATCCGAGGGATATCATGCTGTGCGTAAGGGAGAAATCCTTCCTCTCAAGCATTTTGATGTACCTCATCATTTCTGTTTCGCTGTGGTAGCTGGTGAAAGTCGAAGCGGTAAGAAAAGCGGACTTGCGGAGGAATTTTTCGGGGATACAGTTGCATTCTGCGAACGATTTTATCTCATCAGCTTTTTTAACAGATGCTTTGGCAAACACTTCAACAACTGAATTTATATCTTCGATCGAAGTGACCTCATCGGTAGTCAGACTTATGCTGCCGTCGGCCGGGTAATAAAAATTAATACCGGATTCAAGAGCAAGCTTCCTTATTTCATCACGGCTTATACCCTCATGAGGAAAAACTCTTATGGTGTCGAAATAAATATCATTTAATTGGACATAACCAAGCTGCTTCAGTCCTGCTTTTATTGTGCAGGCTGATCTGTGTATCTTAAGCGCTATCTCCTTCAATCCTTCGGGTCCGTGATACTGGGCATACATCCCCGACATGGTTGCAAGAAGAGCCTGTGCCGTGCATATGTTGGAAGTTGCCCTTTCTCTTTTTATATGCTGTTCGCGTGTCTGCAGTGCCATTCTGAGGGCCTGTTTTCCATTTACATCCACCGACACGCCAATTATTCTGCCGGGCATACTTCTCTTGAGCTCATCCCTGGTTGCGAAGAACCCGGCATGAGGGCCTCCGAAGCTCATCGGCAGGCCAAATCTCTGGCTCGATCCCACAACAACATCTGCACCCCATTCTCCGGGAGGTGTAAGAAGTGCAAGGCTTAACAGGTCGGCAGCAACCCCCACAAGCAAACCTGCTAAATGGGCCCTGGCAACGAATTCACTGTAATCGCGGATCTGACCCGAAGCGGCCGGATACTGAACGAAAGCGCCGAAAAATGATTCGTCAGGCTGAAACTCCTCAAATCTGCCTTTCACAATCTGAATTTTAAGTGGCTCCGACCGGGTTTCAATAACTCCGGTATTCTGCTCGAAAATGTCTTCATCAACAAAGAATTTGTTTGCCCCGGCTTTTACAGCAGCTCTTGAACGGGCATTGAACATCATTATCATAGCTTCTGCCGAAGCAGTCGATTCATCCAGAAGCGACGCATTGGCAATCTCCATGCCCGTCAGCTCAATGACCATGGTCTGAAAATTCAATAGAGCTTCAAGCCTGCCCTGCGATATTTCAGCCTGATACGGGGTGTATGATGTGTACCATGAGGGATTTTCAAGTACGTTCCTGATTATCACCGAAGGAGATGCAACACCATAATAGCCCTGACCGATAAAAGATCTGAACATCTTGTTCTTTTTACCGAGCTTCCTGATATGGTCCAAATATTCAACCTCCGTCATTGCTTCCGGAAGTCTTAATGGTTCCCTGAGCCTTATCGGTTCAGGCACTGTTCTGTCGATCAGTTCATCAAGTGAGTTCACTCCGATTGTCCGGAGCATTCCGGGCAGGTCGGACTCCCGGGGCCCTATATGGCGGGCGGCAAAAGAATCGGATGACATAGATGTGATTTTTAAAAGTTTAAGTTCGCTGCACAGTTCTGGCAGCGCCCCGAAATTAAGAAATAGTATTTACTAAAAAAACGAGCAGAATCACTTGTGTAAAAAATATGGATTAAACCTGATTTCATCCCCGATCAAGGTTGTATTCCCATGTCCGGGATAAACCACCGTGTCTGCCGGTAGTATAAACAATCTATCCCTGATACTGTTTAACAGAATCTCATGATTTCCGCCCGGAAGATCTGTCCGTCCTATACTTCCTTCAAAGAGAGCATCTCCCGTAAAGACAGCTTTGTCCTGTTTGCTATAGAATGCCAGGCTTCCCGGTGCATGACCGGGAACGTGAATCACTTCAAGCTCCGAATTACCAAAACATACCTTCTCCCCTCCCGACAGGTATCCGGCAGGCTCAGGAGGCGGTTCCATCGATAATCCGAACATTCTGGCATGATCGACTGCTCTTTTCCTGTTCATCATGTCATCGTGGTGACACAGGGCTCCGAGTCCGTATCTTTCCTGCATCAATCTGTCGCCAAAAATATGATCGAGATGGCAATGGGTGTTCAGAAGAAGAACCGGTTTGAGGTTCCCGGCGTCAAGCAGCGTTGTAAACTCCTCTGCTTCCTTAATGTCGTAGCATCCGCAATCAATAATAGCACAATCGCCTGATCCATCCGACAGAATATAGGTGTTTACAGAAATAGGGTTGAAGACCAGCTTCCTTATTTCCATATCATTACATTTGATTATTGACAGTCCCTTTGAGCATGGGCACGAAAACGAAAGCGCCATGGGAAGAATACTCAAAATCCGCCTCTCCGCTTCGGATGACAAGCGTCATAACCTGTGAACTGCTGTCACCGACGGGAACAACCATCCTGCCTCCAATTTTTAGCTGATACTGAAGCTTTTCCGGTATCTCGGGAGTTGCGGCAGTTATCACTATTCCGTCGAAAGGTCCGTACCGGGGCTTGCCCTCATAACCGTCGCCATAAAAGAAATCGGCTGAATACCCAAGGGAAATAAGGGTACGCTGGGCCAGGATGAAGAGTTCCCTGTGTCTTTCAATAGTATAAACCTTTGCTCCCATTTCCGCCAGAACGGCACACTGATATCCTGATCCGGTGCCGATCTCAAGTATCTTATCCCGCTTTTTCACATTCAGCAGGCTGGTCTGGATTGCAACAGTATAAGGCTGTGAAATAGTCTGGCCCGAAGAGATGGGGAAAGCCTTGTCTGTATAAGCATGATGGAGAAAAGCAGGATCCATGAATTCGTGCCTTGGAACGGTATTTATGGCCCTCAGCACCTCTTCATCTTTTATTCCTTTTGTTCTAAGCTCATCTACAAGCTTTTTTCTCTTTCCTTTCGCCAGAAATGTATCAGTCATGAAAAATCAATGGTAAAATCCGGAGTTAAAGATGGTAAAAATAAATGAAAGCCTACTGCTGAAATAACTGCAGAATGGATCAAAGGAATGATCCGGAAAAGGATAGATTTTGATCCTGATCATAAAAATGCAGGACCTCAGCCTGCCAGTAATTTATATAGGATATTTTCCCAGAGGGATGTACAAGGGCCCTGTCTTCTGAAGTATGCTTTCAAAAAGAATAACCTCCTTTACCCTGACTGTCTGAAATTCTACGCCTTCATATTTTTCGATGGCCGACCTCAACCCTTCCGTATCGCTGACTGATTTCACCCTGCCAATTGTAAGATGAGGCCGAAACTTCCGTTTTTCAATCTCAAACCCCGCTCCTTCCAATCCTTCCGCAATTATTTCATAAAGAGAAGAAAGCCTGTCAGCCTGAGAGATGCCAACCCAGAGCACCCTGGGATCAGTGAAACTTTTAAAAACCACCGCACCGGAAAGAACAAAATCAAACTCCCCGAATCCTGTACATTTTTCCCTGAGCATACGATCGAGGACCTTTATTCCTTCCTCTGAAGTGTCGCCCAGAAAAGCAAGTGTGATGTGAATGCCGGAAATATCAACCCATTTTACGTTAGCAGTTCCCAGCATTGCCCTGACTGAAGAGATCATTCTTATAAGATCACCATCAGGTTCCGTTTTGACTGCGATGAAAATTCTTTTCATCCTGACTAATCGCTTATGCTAAAGATTGCCGGTTTCAATCTCCATAATGATGATCTCGATGATTGCATCTTCCCCGAAGGGGTCATATTCAGCCTTAAGGTCTGAGCCGAAAATCCGTGCAATGCCCTGCCAGAAAATTGCTGAAAAGGCGCCTCTGTACTGCCTGATCAGATCATAGGATGTATTGTAGGTCTCCCTGTCGATAAGCTTAATCAACAGTTTGCCCTGCGATACCGTCATTCCGCGGATATCATCCTCATATTCACCAAACATTTCCTTTTCAAATTTACGGAGATACTTCTTCCTCTCCTTGTCGTCGGGAAGCATCATCATCTGATAATTTGCCTCGCCCAGCTTTGCTCTTACCATCTGGGCGTAAGGGTAAACCTTCTTAAGGTTGAAGACAAGTCGCTGATACCTGTAAAAGGGGAATTTTTTTGCTGTCGATTCACGTCCTATGATAACCACTTCCTTTATGTCTATTTCAGGCAGGACTTCGCCGTTCCTGTCTACTGAACGAAGCTGGTAATGATTGCCGGGAAGGGTGTCTACAGACCACCTGGTCGTATCAATCTGCGACGATACTTCAGCAAGAAAACGAAATATGAATAATATGGAAATGAGTGTGCGCAATTTCAGTAATGTTACCTGCAAAGGTATCAAATTACGGGCCAACTCCGATATCAGCCCGTAAGGAGTTGACAAATGTAAAAATCCCTATATTTGGTAAAAGCAAAACCACATTATGGCGTTACAGGTTAAAGATCTTGAGGATCAGTCGAGATACAGGCAAATATTGAAAATACCATACGACGAGCTGGTTAATTTTGTTCTGGAATACATAAGGAAGAAATCGGGACTGATGGTTCTATTCTGGGGAACATGCCTGGTTTTTCTCGGAATTGCACTTTACATCCGGATCAATATAGGGGGATATTTTCCTTTCAGAAATATCTTTATGCATACACTGCTCGGACTTGTTGTTTTCCCCCTGATCAGCATTCCCGTTCATGAACTCCTTCATATTGTTCCCTATTACCTAACAGGGGCCAGGAACATTAAAATCGGTATGGATCTGAAACAGTATATGGTATATGTAACTGCTCACAGGCATGTGGCTTCGGAACGTCAATTCCGGGTTGTCGCCCTGTTTCCCTTCCTGCTTATGAGTTTCATTTTCCTTTATCTCATACTTACTCTTCCTGGTCTCTGGAAATGGAGCCTTTCATTATTCACCTTCGTCCATGCCACAATGTGTGCCGGCGACTTTGCAATGCTGAATTTCTATGCCGTTCACCCCGGAAAAAAAATCTACACCTGGGATGATTTCGACGAAAAGACGGCATATTTTTATGAAGAAATATAGTGGAAAGAGAGGGTGAATGGGAGAAGGGGAGAAAGCATGAGGCATTAACCAGCAACCAGAACCAGTAACCAGTAACCAGCAACAAGGAACCAGGAACAAGAACAAGTATTTCCAATCCATAAAACCTAACATATGAAAAAGCTGATTATCATTATCTTACTGATCATTTCGGTAAATTTTGCCGGTATTGCACAAAGGAAAATTGTCAACCTTCCCGACCTGCCAGGTAAGGTAACCCTCAAGTGCGATTTTCATCTTCATACTGTTTTTTCCGATGGTAATGTCTGGCCCACTGTCAGGGTCGGAGAAGCCTACCGCGACGGACTCGATGCAATTGCCATAACTGACCATATTGAATACGTTCCACACAATGACTATATTCCTGTCGACCACAATGCATCCTGGAAAATTGCCGAAAACACAGCCCGCGATTACAACATAATCCTGGTAAAGGGAACGGAAATAACAAGAAGTATGCCTCCCGGGCATCTGAATGCGTTATTCATAAATGATGCATTGCCTCTTGATAAAGACTCAGTCATGGATGTTTTCGAAGAAGCCATTAAACAGGGAGCATTCATACAATGGAACCACCCCGGATGGAAATCGCAGCAACCTGACGGTATACCGCGAATGTATGACATTCATTACGAACTGATAAAAAGAAAATGGCTTCACGGAATTGAATTCTTCAATCACAGGGAATATTATCCACTCGTGATGACTTTCTGCAAACAACACAACCTTGCCGTTATTGCAAACAGCGACATGCACGGGGTGATAAGCGAGGAATACAAGGGCCAGACAAACCGACCCATGACTCTTGTTTTTGCTAGCGCCAGAACCCACGATGCACTGAAGGAAGCCATGTTTGCAGGCCGTACACTGGCCTACTTCAACGATATGCTGGCCGGAAAGGAAGAATATGCAAGGCCTTTCTTCCAACAGTGCATTTCAGTGAGCAAACCCTTCTACGAAAACGATAAGAATATCTACCTCGAAATAACCAACAACTCAGACATTCCATTTACCCTCGAGAACGGTAGCCCTGATGCCCCGGCTTCAATAACCCTACCTGCACGAGGCATAACAAGGGTTGCAATCAGCAAAAAATCCAGATCTCCGCTGTCGTATGATGTGAAAAACATAATAACAGGAGAAAACGAGGTACTGAGGGTGGAGCTGGGGTACTGAGAAAAGACGGAAGACGGAAGACATAAGGCGTGAGGTGTGAGGCATGAGGCCTGAGGCGTGAAATAAAAAAAGCCCGTCTGGTTTTCATGACCAGACGGGCTTATTTTATGGAATGCGTTTCTAGAATTTTTCCTTTGCAAGATTCAGGACATCGTCTTCGCGGACTATGGGCCGCATCCGGAAGGTGTATTCATATTTTCTTTCGAGAAGCCTGTACTCGGGGTGGATCGGGGCTCCCCATGAATTGTCACCTCCGACTCCCATCTGTCCCAGATCGACATTCAGGTTCACAAACTCACGCGGTTTGACATCGTTTGTATGTGTATTTGCCGATTTGGCATCCTTCCTGTACTGTGAAAGCTTGCCGGGTGATTCGAAATCATCGTGGATGTTCTTGAGGGCCGCAAAACCAATCAAAGGATTCCCTGAGACCAGCAAGCCGTTACCCGACTCATCCGTAAGAGCCAGCCACCTTGTGTCGGTCTTGTAACCATTTTCCTGCGGCCTGACATAAGGCACATACTGATCATCCACCGTACTCTCATAAAGTCCGACATCAGCTGAGGTTTTCCTGTCGGCATAGTTTTCATGAGGCCCGCGTCCGAGCCATTTCAGGTTCATGAATTCCTCAGGCAGCTGCATCTGCATCCCCATTCTCGGTATCTCAGGAATCTTGTCTGATACCTTTGAGAACTGGTTCTTGACAATCACATCACCCGAACTGTATACGGTATAGGTTGTCACATGTCCGGCAATTTTCTCACCGTTCTCATCCGGAATGTCGTACTCAAATGTAACGACAGCTTTTCCCAATTCTGGCTGGGAGATTTTTGCATTCCTTACAATGGTCCTCTCACCTGCCTTCTTCCAGACACCGAGTCTGCGGTCCATATTATATCCGTAATCATTATCGGTCGGAGGCCTCCAGAAATCAGGCTCCGGTCCCTTGGTGAGCATTGATCTTCCTTTGTATTCGAAGGATTCCAATCGTCCCTTCTCCAGGTCAAACACTATTTTAATATCGGGACTGCTTACCTCATACTTCTTGTCCACTGTATTTGTCTGAAGAACTGCCATCTGATCCCGCCTGGTAAAGACAGGTTTCCCATCCATGGGAAGCTTGAACTGAGCGGCTGCATAAACATGATCTTCAGGAACCAGGTCCCATTCATCACTTTTTGAGACCCTGAAATTCAGGAAATACTCAGCGCCGGGAGCAGCTTCAATTTCCGAAACCGGTATGTCAACTACCGTGCTCTCCCCTGGCTTCAGCGGCGGTATCGTAAGCTTGCCCGACTTTACGGCAACTCCGTCGGAAATTATATCCCAGTCGAAAATGAACTCTGACAGATCGGTAAAGAAGTATTTATTGGTGATTTTCACGTTGCCGGCAGACAGGCTGACCGGTTCAAATCCGATATACTGATACACTCTTTTCACCTCTTCTAGAGCAGGTTTCCATCCCCTGTCGGGAAATACAAGACCGTTGATACAGAAGTTGCCATCGCTTGGCATACCCTCTTCACCAAAGTCACCACCGTAAGCCCAGAACTTTTCGCCGTTTTCATCAGTTGTAATAAGACCCTGGTCGACCCAGTCCCAGATAAAACCTCCCTGCAGAAGCGGATACTTTTCAATAACATCCCAATAATCCTGGAGGTTTCCGACCGAGTTACCCATGGCGTGAGCATATTCGCAGAGAATAAGCGGTCTGTCACTCTTCGGGTCCTTTGCATACTCTTCAATCTGCGGGATTCTTGCATACATGGGGCATACTATATCAGTGTGCCTCTCTGTGGTATTGGTGCTCTTCTCGGCTCTCTCGTACTGCACGGGCCTGCTTGCATCCCTTGCCTTAGTCCAGTTGTAATTATCGAGGAAGTTGTGGCCGTCACCGGCTTCATTTCCAAGCGACCAGATTATCACCGAAGGATGATTCTTGTCGCGCTCGACCATTCTTTGCATCCTGTCCATGTGCATTGCAGCCCATTCCTTCTTGTCAGCAAGTGTTTCATCCTTATTGTAACCGATACCGTGCGACTCAATATTGGCTTCGTCAACAAGGTAAAGTCCGTACCTGTCGCACAGCTCATACCAGAGCTCCTGCTGCGGATAGTGAGAAGTCCTCACTGCATTCAGGTTATTGCTCTTCATTATCCTGATATCCTTCAGCATGGTGGCTTCATCTATAACATGACCATTGACGTCGTGATGTTCATGAAGATTTGTTCCTTTCAGCAGAACCGGCACCCCGTTTATATGGAGCTGTGAATTGAGTATCTCAACTTTTCTGAAGCCAATCCGGGCTCCGACACTCTCGAGGTTGTTGCCAAAATTATCCTTAAGGCTGATGACCAACGAGTACAGATCAGGAGTTTCTGAAGTCCATTTCTTAACCTGGGGCAACTGCTTTGTGAAGGTCACTGAAGTTTGTTCCCCTGACAGCTTTACATCCTTCGATTCGGTATAAACTTTCTCATCATCACGAAACAACGAGGCTTCCACAATAAAGTCCTGAGCATCCGTACCCTTGCTCTTAAGGGCCACATCAAGCTTTAAGAGCCCGTCGTTATAAGCATTCTCAAGATCGCCCACTGCAAAGAAATCACTGATGAAGGTGTGTGGCCTGGCATGCAGGAAGACAGAACGCTGAATGCCGCTCAGACGCCAGAAATCCTGATCCTCAAGGTAACTGCCATCGCACCAGCGATATACCTCAACTGCAAGTGTGTTCTCTCCTTTCCTGAGATGAGGGGTTATATTGAATTCGGCCGGCACCTTGCTGTCCTCATTGTAACCAACCAAAGCTTCATTCACCCAGACATAAAATGCCGAGCTGACTGCGCCGAAATGAAGGAATACCTCCTTTTCCTTCCATTCAGTCGGAATTGTGAATGTTCTCTTATATGAGCCCACCGGGTTCCATGAATGATTGATAAAAGGCGGATTCTTTTCAAAACCGAATCCGATGTTGACGTAAATGGGAACGTCATACCCTTTCACCTGCCAGTTCGACGGAACTTCAATGTCGTCCCAGTCGCGGGTGTCATAATCATCCTTGAAAAACCAGTAAGGTCTTTCATCAGGCGTTTTTACCCAGTGGAACTTCCAGACGCCGTCGAGAGATACGTGATTGGGTGATTTGGTTTTGTCAGCTTCAAGCGCGGCCTGTTCATCAGCATAGCTGATCATCGTGGCATGCGGCGCCTCGCGGTTTATGTTGAACACCTCCGGATTTTCCCAGTCACGGGTTTCCTTTTCGGTGAACACCACCCCTTCATATTTGCTGTATCGCTTGCAGGCAGATAACAGCATTAAAACAATTATAAAATAACAAGGTAATCTCTTCATAACAATATATTTACAAGATTAATATTCAACAAAAGAATAAAATCAGAACAGGCCGGAGATCTTTCCGTTTTCATCGATATCTATCTTTTCAGCAGATGGAGAACCCGGCAAACCGGGCATCCTCATTATTGTCCCGGCTATCGGCACAATAAAACCGGCTCCCGATGAAAGTTCCACTTCCCTTATTTTGATTGTGAAGCCCTGGGGACGTCCTTTCTTGTTCTGATCGTCTGAAAGCGATTTTTGTGTCTTTGCAATACATACAGCCAGATTGCCAAATCCTAGCTTGGTAATTTTATCGAGCTGGTTTTTAGCCTTTATTGTATATTCAACATGATCAGCTCCATACATCTTGGTACATATAGTCTCGATCTTTTTTTCAAGCGGCCACTCAAGCTCATAAAGCGGTTTAAAGCAGTTGGCGCAATCGGATATCTCCTCCAGCACTTTGTTTGCCAGATCGACAGCGCCTTCACCTCCTTTCGCCCACGACTCATTGACAGATACTTTAAGGTTCCTCATTGTGCAATGTTTCTTAAGAATTTCCAGCTCAGAGTCGGTATCGCTGTCAAACCTGTTAATTGCAATCACCGGCCTGAATCCGAAATATCTCATATTCTCTATATGCTTATCGAGGTTGTCAAATCCCCTGATAAGAGCCTCAATGTCCTCACTGCCAAGAGCTGACAGTTTGGCACCACCATGATATTTAATCGCCCTGACTGTTGCAACTATGACAACTGCATTGGTTTTGAGCTTCCCAACCTGCGATTTGATATCGAAAAACTTCTCCGCTCCCAGTTCACTGGCAAAACCTGCCTCAGTAACAACATAATCACTAAGCGAAAGACCTGTTTTTGTGGCTATTATTGAATTTGTGCCCTGGGCAATGTTTGCAAACGGTCCGCCATGTATGATTGCAGGTGTTCCCTCAAGCGTCTGGACCAGATTCGGCTTTATAGCATCCTTCATAAGCGCTGCCATGGCGCCGTTGGCCTTCAGATCACGGGCAAAAACCGGCTTTTCACCATATGTGTAGCCAACAAAGATATTTCCAAGACGTTCCTTGAGATCCATAAGATCGCGCGACATGCACAGAGTGGCCATTACCTCCGATGCTGCAGTAATCTCAAATCCCGACTGGCGGGGAACACCTTCCGTAGTGCCTCCCAGTCCTATCACTATGTCCCTTAGGGCCCTTTCATTCATATCCATCACCCTCTTCCACTCTACGGTTCTCGGGTCAATTCCGATATTCCCATCAGAATTCCTCAGCTGGATATTGTTGTCGATCAGGGCTGACAGAAGATTATGAGCCTTCTCTACAGCAGATATATCACCGGTAAAATGAAGGTTGATATCTTCCATTGGTATTACCTGGGAATAACCACCACCTGCAGCACCGCCCTTGATGCCAAATACAGGTCCAAGTGAAGGTTCACGGAGAACAACTGTAGTTTTCTTTCCTATCCTGTTAAGAGCCTGGGCAAGTCCAATGGATGTTGTCGTCTTTCCTTCACCTGCAGGTGTCGGAGTTATTGCCGTCACCAGTATCAGCTTGCCTTTTTTGATACGCTTCTCATCGATGAAATGCAAGGGGATTTTTGCCTTGTATTTTCCATATAACTCAAGTTCATCCGGAGGGATACCCAATGACGCAGCAACTTCAACTACTGGCCTCATAGTGGCTTCCTGAGCGATTTCAATATCCTGCTTCATATAGATTGATTTTTAAAAAGTTGGGGAAAGATAATAAACTTTCGCCTTTCCCCAAAGTGGCAAGCGAACTTGTAAATGAACATTTTATTACTCTCTGTTATCCGGCTTTTCTCATTTTTTCGTAACTTTAAGCACCATTCCAACCCTTTAACCCAATTGAATTTATGGAAAAAGAAATAAAATCACTTTACAGCGAGTACAGGGAAGGCCGCCTGACACGCAGGATCTTCCTTAAAAAACTAGCGCTGTTAACCGGAAGCGGCATGGCTGCGGCAGCCTTATTGCCTGTCATAGAGGACAATGAGTCAATGGCTGCAAAAAAGGCAGGGAAGGCACCAGTCTTGGTTACCGAATTCGTTACATATCCGGCTGCAACCGGAGAAATGAGAGCTTTCATGGCACGGCCCAAGAAGGGCAAAAAATTCCCTGCGGTGATTGTCATACACGAGAACAGGGGATTGGTCCCTCATATTCAGGATGTAACAAGACGCATGGCGGGAGAAGGATTCCTCGCACTGGCTCCCGATGCCCTGTCGCCGGTTGGAGGCACACCGGAAGATACCAGCAACGTCCGTGAACTATTCGGGAAACTGAACAACGATGAGACAACGAAAAACTTCGTCGCTGCCGTCAAATACCTCAAGACTCATCCGAAATCAACCGGCAAAGTGGGCTGCACAGGATTCTGCTGGGGAGGAGCCATGACAAACAACGTTGCAGTAAATGCCCCTGATCTTGATGCGTCAGTACCTTATTACGGAAGGACACCCGCACCGGAGGACGTTGAAAAGATAAAAGGTCCGATAATGGCCCACTATGCTGGCAACGACCCTGGTATTAATGCCGGAATACCAGCATTCGAGGAAGCCCTCAAAAAATACAACAAGGAATACCAGATTTTCATGTACGAAGGAGCCTCACATGCTTTCAATAACGACACCAACCCGGAACGGTATAACGAACAGGCTGCCTTACTTGCATGGGAAAGGACCATTGAATTCTTTAAGGAAAAACTTGAATAACCTCAGTGGACAATCTCCCCTGATGATATTCAGTTCATACAGATAAATTATTAATTGAGAACTGCAGGTAAAAGTGTAAGGATATCGTCCTGTTCCATTGCCGCGATGATGATTTTCCTTTTAACGGCTTCGTGCACTAAGGAGGGTACTCCTCCCATTTTAGGCGAGCCAAAAGTCTCCAATGTATATATTCACGGAGGAACCGTTGAAGCAAAGATATTATATGACGGCGGACAGGAAATTACTTCCTGCGGATTCTGCTGGAACACTACAGGCTATGCCTCGGGTAATTACTCATGCGCAGAATCCAGCATGATTGACGGAAAATTCCAGTTAAAGCTCGATACTCTCAGGGAGGGCACAAAGTATTTCGTATGGCCTTATGCGGCAAATAAAAAAGCTGTTTCTTACGGTTGGAGAATGGCATCTTTTGTCACAACAACGGTCAAGTTACCACACATTGCCACCTACGGGGCACGGGAGGTTACCCATAACTCTGTGAGTATGAATGCATGTCTGTATGAGGACAACAGCTACAACACACTGGAAACCGGGATATGCTGGTCAACCCATCCGAACCCCACATTGGAGGATTCAAGAACCCCATATGATATTATGGGAACAGGAGCTTTTTCAGTCCTGGTAACGGGATTGGATCCCTCTACAATATATTATTTCAGAGCCTTCGCCACAAACTCCGCAGGCACCGCTTACGGAAGCATCTTAAGCTACAGAACGCTGGATGGTTCAGTAACCGATTACGACGGATTCGAATACAGTACCGTCCGACTTGGAAACCAGGAATGGATGGCATCAAACCTGAGGACAACCTCTTTTTCGAACGGAGAAAGAATACCTAAGACAGGCATAGAGACTTTGAATATTGAAAGCGAATCAAATCCTGTTTACCAGTGGCCGTATCAGGGCCATGAGGATCATCCGAAGCTGCTTGTAGATGACGGGCGCCTCTACACCTGGTACACCGTGACCGATTCCAGAAAGCTTTGCCCCGAAGGATGGCATGTTCCTTCAATCGACGAATGGAATGAACTCCTGTTCCATATCGGCGGGGATAATCCGTATTCAACTGACCTCAGGCGGTTTTCATACACCACTGATCCGCTCAACCCGGAAGTTTCGGAGGGTAGCTTCAGGGCACAGCTTGCCGGATTCAGGAATGCGTCAGGTTTGTTCCAGAGCGGTTATAATTACGGCACTTACTGGTGGAGTTCAACCGCCGCATCCGGCGACATAGGATATGCGGTGTTCTGCGGTCCCTCAGAAAATGACCCGGTCAGCATCAGGGAAAAATCAAAGAAAGACGGCTTCTCTGTCAGATGCGTTAAGGACTGATAATCTTTCGGTGAGATATCTCAGGATCCGACCATACTACTTCATCTGTTCATTCCATATACCTCCAATTGCATCAACAAAAGGTTTGCAATGTCTGAAAAAGGCTTTGTATCCTTCGCACAGATAATTTAATCCGGGTTCCCCGTCGGGCGTACTTATAAACCTGTTCTTCGGACATTCCCCGTTGCACATTGATCTCACGTCACATTCGAGGCAGTAACGTGGAAGTGTAAGCGATTTAGCCATCCCGAACTCTTTTTGCCTTTTGCTGTCGAGAAACTCAGCAATCGTTCCGGTATTTATGTTGCCAATCAGATTGTCACTGTTCACATAATGATCGCAGGAATAAAAATTCCCGTTAAGCTCAACAACCGGGACGCCGCCGCAATTCTCCTTGAATATGCAAAGGGTATGATCCTGACCGAAAGCGGTCC
>JAFGXK010000061.1 GCA_016936695.1 Bacteroidales bacterium
AAATTGATCTTTTTTAAATCAGGCGACAAATATAACAAATTTCCTATTAAAAAAGGTCAGGCATCATTTGCATACCTTATAATTATATAATGCATGGATACAACCCCCGCTTTCAAACGGGGATTACAGTGGCTAACCCCGGCTTGAAATCGGGGGTTCTTGACAACAGTCCCCATTTTTAAGTGGGGGCTGTTGCAATAAAATAGCATATATTGCAAAAAAAGTATCAAAAAAAAGGGGGGTCGTATCAAAAAAAGTATATTTTTGCATCAAAAAATATTTAAGACAATGGCAGAACTCAGATTTAGCGCATTAAAGGAAGTGTTTGGCAGGGTCCCTCTCGAAACGACGCCTCCTGCAAACAATATTTCAAAGTATTTTGGGATTGATGTGTTCAACCTGCACAAGATGGAACACTATCTTTCGACTGAAGCGTTCAGTGTTATCAAGCGTGCAATTAACGAAGGGAAATCCCTTACATTGAAAGAGGCTGATCAGGTAGCTATAGGTCTCAAGGCATGGGCTCTTGAACGCGGTGTTACCCATTATACCCACTGGTTTCATCCCCTGACCGACGGGACGGCTGAAAAACATGACGCCTTCATCGACTTTGGCGACAGTGGTCATCTGGTGGAGAATTTCTCGGGAGGGCTGCTTGTACAGTCGGAGCCTGATGCTTCGAGTTTCCCGAGCGGAGGTATAAGGAACACATTTGAGGCCAGGGGGTATACCGCCTGGGATGTATCGTCTCCCATGTTTATTGTTGGAAATACACTTTGTATCCCTACGATCTTTGTCTCCTATACCGGTGAAGCCCTTGATTACAAGGCTCCGCTTCTTAAATCTCTTTCGGAATTAGACAAGGCCGCAGTCGATATATGCCAGTATTTTGATAAGGATGTCACAAAAGTTGTTCCCACACTTGGTGTTGAACAGGAATATTTTCTGGTGGATGAGGCTTTATATTATGCGCGGCCCGACCTTGCACTGGCTGACAGGACGCTTATGGGGCATACTGCATCAAGGGATCAGCAGCTTGCCGATAACTACTTCGGATCGATACCAAGAAGGGTCCTGTGCTTCATCAAGGATTTTGAATGCGAAGCACACAAGCTTGGCATCCCTGTAAAAACACGTCATAATGAGGTGGCTCCCAATCAGTTTGAGGCCGCTCCCATATTTGAGGAGGTAAACCTGGCCGTTGATCATAACCAGCTTCTGATGGACATCATGAAAAGGGTTGCCAGAAAGCACAAGTTCCGTGCTCTTTTCCATGAAAAGCCCTATGCGGGCATAAACGGTTCGGGAAAACACAATAACTGGTCGTTATCAACCAACACCGGAGTTAATCTGCTTTCGCCCGGAAAAAATCCCCGGACAAACCTGCAGTTCCTTACTTTCCTGGTTTCAGTTCTTAAATCTGTCTATGAAAGCAATGAGATGATCAGGGCATCTGTGATGAGTGAATCCAATTCATGGAGGCTTGGCGGACATGAGGCTCCTCCTGCCATAATTTCCGTTTTCCTTGGGACCTATCTCAGCAAGATGCTGGACGACATATCTAAAAAGGTCTCCGACAGCAAGATGAGTCCGGAACAGAAGACTGAACTGAAGCTTGGCATTGGAAAAATACCGGAGATACTTCTCGACAATACCGACAGGAACCGGACCTCACCATTTGCATTTACAGGCAATAAATTCGAATTCAGGGCTGTAGGCTCGTCAGCTAACTGCAGCGCCGCCATGATCGCTCTGAACTCGGCTGTGGCGTTTCAGCTCAGAAAATTCAAAAAAGACGTGGACCTTCTTATCAGTAAGGGAAGGGGAAAAGATGAAGCCATATTCCAGGTCCTGAAAAAGTCGATCCTTGAATCGAAGAAAGTACGTTTCGAGGGTGACAATTATTCTGCCGAATGGATGAAAGAAGCCAAGAAAAGAGGCTTGTGTTCGGTAGAAAGTGTTCCTGAATCCATCAGCAAGTACCTTACTCCCGAATCGAAAGAGGTGCTGTTGGGAGGAGGGATCTTCTCAGAGAAGGAGCTGCATAGCCGTGTGGAAGTTGAATATGAAAAATTCACAAAGAAAGTACAGATAGAATCGAGAGTATTGGCCGACCTGGCAATAAATCACATTGTTCCGACAGGGATTAAATACATGTCATCACTCATTGAAAACATCAAGGGAATGAAGGAGATTTTCCCGGAGAATGAATACCAGAAACTTTCAGAGCCGGAGAGAGAAGCGGTCACCATCATTTCCGACCATATTATAAATATAAAGAAGATGGTCTTTGAAATGGTTGAGGAGCGTAAAAAAGCCAATGTAATTGAGGACTCATACAAGAAAGCTCTTGCCTATGAGAAGAATGTCAAGCCTTACCTCAACAGTATAAGGCAGCATATAGACAAGCTTGAGCTTATCGTTGATGACGAGATCTGGCCATTGCCGAAATACAGGGAACTGCTGTTCACAAGATAGGTTAGATTGGTTGAGGGTTAAGAAAATAAAGGGGCATCATTTTTGATGCCCCTTTGCCGGTTATATTATGAGAAGGCTTGCCGCCTGCTGTTATTTCTTATTACCAAAATGATTACTTTTGATGTTTAAATCAGGATGATATCATGAAGCGATTAATACTGGCCATACTATTATTTTCGGTTTTTATCTTCCAGGACTCGCAAGCCCAGAAGAAAAAGGCGGAAAGAGCCTATGCTGCTTTTAACGCAGGAGAATATTACGAAGCCATTGACCAGTTCAAGGATGCTTACTCGAAGTCGAAAAAAGCCGACAAGTCATTCAGGACTGAGCTTGGTTACATGGTTGCTGAATCGTATCGCCTTACCAATGATCCGAGAAACGCGGAGACATGGTACAGGCTTGCAGTTCGTTCGGCCACATCAAAGCCCGAAGCCCAATACTGGCTTGCAGAATCACTTAAAAAAACCGGCAAATACCAACAGGCTATCGAGGAGTTCAGAAAGTATAAGCAGGTGGCTCCTTCCGACTCAAGGGCCGATCAGCAAATCAGGGCCTGCGAGCTTTCTCTGGAGTGGGAAAGGAACCCTGAAGCTTACCGTGTAGAAGAACTTAAGGACCTGAACTCGAGGTTTTCGGATTTCAGCCCGGCCTATGGCCGTGATGATTTCGGTGTCATTTATTTTACCTCTTCACGCGACGATGCAGCCGGAAGCAAAGCTCACGGAGCAACCGGACAAAGCTTTACCGACATATTTGAAAGCCGAATCGACAAAAAATCAAAATGGAGTACCCCGGTTCCGGTCGATGATCTCAACAGTGAATCGGAGGACGGAACACCAAGCTTTACTTCCGACTACATGCAGGTCTTCTTTACACGTTGTGAGGCCGGCAAACGTGAGAAAAAGGGTTGTGTGATAATGGTCTCCGAACGATCAGGTGACAAGTGGGGCGATCCGGAGGATACCGGAATACTTCCTGATTCGCTGGTGGCCGCCCACCCCTCGGTTTCCTCCGACGGGCTGACTCTCTATTTTGTATCAGATATGCCGGGCGGATCGGGGCTCAAGGATATCTACTATGTAAACAGAAATGATGAATCAGACTCATGGTCGTCACCCCGCAACCTGGGAACTGACATTAATACTCCGGGAAACGAACTTTTTCCTCATATCAGGGATGACGGGACTTTGTATTTTGCATCCGACGGACATATTGGTATGGGCGGACTTGATATCTTTAAGGCTGTACCCCAACCCGACGACTCCTGGGTGGTTCAGAACATGAAAGCTCCCATAAACAGCTTTGCAGACGACTTTGGTATCTCCTTCGAAAGTGGAAATGAGAAGGGAATTTTCAGCTCCACACGTAAGGGAAGGGGCAATGATGACTTATATACTTTTGAGCTGCCGCCGCTGCGATTCAATGTTACCGGGCTGATAAAAGACGAGAAGACAGGCTTGCCAATCCAGGGCTCAGTTGTAAGGCTTATCGCCAGCGACGGATCGAATCTCCAGGCTGAAACAGGGCAGGGAGGCGATTTCAAATTCAGCCTCAGGCAGGACGTCGATTATATCTTCCTTGCTTCAAAACAGGGTTACCTGAACGGCAAAGAAAGAGAAACAACCAAGAACCAGGAAAAGAGCCGCGACTTTATGGTCACTATTCTCCTGACTGCCATCGACAAACCGATTGAGCTGCCAAATATTTTCTACGATTTCGGGAAATGGGATCTCCGGCCCGAATCGATGGTGTCGCTCGATAAACTTGTTGAGACACTCAATGACAACTCCAATGTAACCATAGAACTGATGTCGCATACCGACTCGCGCGACACAGAGGAATACAACCTCGATCTCTCTCAGAAGAGAGCGCAGTCGGTAGTTCAGTATCTCATAGAAAAAGGAATTGCGCCCGACAGGCTTTCGGCCAGAGGCTACGGGGAATCGACTCCCAAAGTGGTGGATGCAGTTATTGCTGAGCAGAACCCGTTCCTGAAGGATGGGACTTCCCTTACCGAACAGTTCATAAACACCCTTGCCACTGAAGAACAAAAGGAAATAGCACACCAGATAAACAGAAGGACCGAATTCAGGGTGCTGAGGACCGATTATGTTCCGGCCGAGATATGACTCTGGAATCCAAATACGGAAGAAGAGGTGTCTCCTCACAGAAAGAGGATGTCCATTCGGCAATAAGGAATATTGACAGGGGATTGTTCCCCAATGCATTCTGCAAAATTGTGCCCGATATCCTGGGAGGCGACGAAGCATACTGCAACATAATGCATGCCGACGGTGCAGGAACAAAATCCTCACTTGCCTATGTCTACTGGAAGGAAACAGGTGATATGTCGGTGTGGAAAGGGATAGCACGCGATGCAATAGTTATGAATACCGACGATCTCCTCTGTGTTGGTGCCTGCGATAACATCCTTCTCTCTTCGACAATCGGAAGAAATAAAAATCTAATCCCCGGCGAGGTCATCTCGGAAATAATTAACGGAACAGAAGAAGTTCTTGAAGAACTCAGGAGCCTGGGAGTTGGCATATGGTCGACCGGCGGGGAGACCGCCGACCTGGGCGACCTTGTCAGGACCATAGTAGTCGATTCGACGGTGGTAGCGCGAATGAAAAGAAAAGATGTAATTACATGCGACATAAAGCCTGGCGATGTTATTGTGGGGCTGGCATCGTCAGGCCGCACCACCTGGGAAACGGAATATAACGGAGGAATGGGTAGTAACGGGCTTACTTCTGCCAGACATGATGTCTTTTCAAAGTACCTTGCAGAAAAATATCCGGAGAGCTATGATCCGTCAATACCTCCGGAACTTATTTATTCAGGAGGTCTGTCACTTACAGAAAAATTACAGGGGCTCAGCCTTGATGCCGGAAAGCTTGTCCTCTCACCCACCCGCACCTATGCTCCGGTTGCCGTGAGAATCATAAGCGAACTCAGATCCTCAATCCATGGAATGATACACTGCTCGGGCGGAGGCCAGACCAAGGTAATGCATTTCATCGACGGACTCCATGTGATAAAGGACAATATGTTTCCCGTACCTCCTCTTTTCAGGATTATTCAAGAAGAGTCAGGTACTCCATGGCAGGAGATGTACAAAGTTTTCAATATGGGGCACAGGCTCGAGATTTACACCGATCGTGATACAGCAGAAAAAATTACAGGCATTGCCGCCGGTTTTAACCTCGAGGCGAGGATCATAGGACATTGCGAGGCATCTGACAATAAAAAGCTTTCAATAGTTACGGAAAACGGCAGATTCGAATACTAATAGCAGAAACAGTTTTTTATTATCTTTGCACGCTGAAAATTCGCTACTTCTATGGAGGCAAACATGATTCTTGAGAAGCTGGAGGGAGTTAAACAACGGTTTATTGAGGTTGGGGAGCTTCTTACAAGGCCTGACATACTCTCCGACATGGAAAGGTATGTAAAGCTGAGCAGGGAATACAAGGACCTCCATCCGGTTGTGGATGCCATGGAGAAATACAGGCTTGCAATTCAAAACCTCGCCAGCGCAAGGGAACTGCTGGCAACCGAGAAGGACGAGGAGATGAGGGAAATGGCCAAGGCAGAGGTTGACCAGCTGTCTGAAGCCCTGCCTGAAATGGAGGAGGAGATAAAATTACTTCTGATACCAGCTGACCCTGAGGACGATAAGAATGCAGTACTGGAGATCAGAGCTGGAACCGGAGGTGATGAGGCCAGTATTTTTGCGGGTGACCTTTTCAGGATGTACAGCAAGTTCTTCGAGCAGAAGGGATGGAAGGCTGAAGTGAACAGCTTTTCGGAAGGGACGGCAGGCGGCTACAAGGAAATTGTGCTCAGCGTTTCAGGTGAAGGGGTTTACGGCATTCTCAAGTACGAATCAGGCGTTCACAGGGTTCAGCGGGTGCCTCAGACCGAGACTCAGGGAAGGATACATACTTCAGCAGCATCAGTGGTGGTTCTGCCTGAAGCCGACGAAGTAGACGTCGAGATCAGAAATGAAGATATCAGAAAGGATACCTATTGTTCTTCAGGACCGGGAGGCCAGTCGGTCAATACCACCTATTCAGCAATCAGGCTTACTCACATTCCGTCAGGAATCGTTGTAATCTGTCAGGACGAAAAATCGCAGATCAAGAATTACGACAAGGCACTGAAGGAATTGCGTACACGACTGTATAATCTTGAATATCAGAAATATCTTGATGAGATTGCCCATAAGAGAAAAACAATGGTCTCAACCGGCGACAGGTCTGCAAAGATCAGAACTTACAATTACCCGCAGGGAAGGGTTACTGACCACCGGATAAACCTTACCGTTTATAACCTGCCTTACATTCTCGACGGCAATATCAGTGAGATAATCGGTAAGCTGCAGGTGGCTGAAAATGCAGAAAGGATGAAGGAAAGCAATATTTAATACCATATTATTATGGATCATAATGGCCTGTACAGAGCAATCTCGGAGAAAAGATCCTTCCTGTGTATCGGTCTTGACAGCGAG
Source organism: Bacteroidales bacterium (assembly GCA_016936695.1). Lineage (GTDB taxonomy): Bacteria > Bacteroidota > Bacteroidia > Bacteroidales > VadinHA17 > LD21. Next base: position 6,992 of record JAFGXK010000061.1, read on the forward strand.
CTTGAAAAACTCCCGCCTTCACTTCACAAAGCCAGGAACCCTGTTCTCGAATTCAACAAACGAATTATTGACTCTACCCATAAATACGCGGCAGCGTATAAGGCTAACACCGCCTTTTATGAATCGATGGGGTCAAAGGGCTGGCTTACCCTCGAGTCGACGCTCGGTTATATCAGGACCAATTATCCCGGTATAATGGTTATTGCCGATGCAAAACGCGGTGATATTGGCAACACATCAAAGATGTATGCCAGGGCGTTCTTCGAAACCATGGATTTTGATGCAGTTACGGTCGCTCCGTATATGGGTGAAGACTCGGTGGCTCCTTTTCTTGAATATCCGGGGAAATGGGTCATTCTGCTGGCTCTGACATCAAACAGGGGAGCCGATGATTTTCAGTATCACAACGAGGACGGTCTTATGCTTTATGAAAGAGTTCTTACACTGTCGCGCAAGTGGGGAACATTCAACAACCTCATGTATGTCGTAGGAGCAACGCGCGCTGATATGCTTAGGGATATCAGGAAAATAGTGCCGGAGCATTTTCTCCTTGTTCCGGGAGTCGGAGCCCAGGGCGGAAGCCTGGGCGATGTAGTCCGATACGGAATTACAGGAAAATGCGGCCTGCTGGTTAATTCCTCACGGGGAATAATATTTGCCGACAGCTCTGAAAACTTCGACAGGATAGCTGGTGAAAAAGCCGCTGAAATCCAGAAGGAAATGGAATCTCATCTTGCAGCACATAAAATTATCTGATTCTGACTGATTCCTGTATCGGGCACCATCTTTTTTCCTATTACGCAAATATCATTGCAGCAAGTTTTGTAACTTTATGTTCTCGCTGTTTATAAACTTGTGCTCCAATGAAAGAAGAATTCCTGCATTATCTGTGGAAATATTCCCTGTATGAGCCATCTTCCCTTATTGACGAAGATGGTAATCCGATAACTGTCATAAGTCCGGGTGAGTACAACCGCGATTCGGGTCCTGATTTTTTCAACGCCAGGATCGTTATTGCCGGAACCGAGTGGGCCGGCAATGTGGAGATACATATCAGGTCATCCCACTTCAATGTTCATGGTCATGACAACGACCATGCCTTTGACAATGTAATCCTTCATGTTGTTGCTGAAAAGGATATAAAGGTATTCAATGCCAATAATGAGGAACTGCTTACGACAGAGATAAGATTCAATCCGGAGCTGTACCGGAAATACATTAATCTTGTTAATAATCCCTGCGCCATTGCATGCCGGGATGAGATTGAAGGCACCGACATTTTTCTCCTGCGAAGCTGGCTGAATTCACTTCTTATCGAAAGGCTGCAGATGAAGTCGGAGGCTGTGATGAAGATCTGGACGGCAACCGGTAACGACTGGGATGAGACCTTCTATAGGGTGCTGAGCAGGTATTTCGGGTTCAGGGTGAACACAGAGCCTTTTGAAATGCTGGCCACAGCCCTTCCTTTCAGGATAATAAGAAAGCATGCCGATAACAGGCTCCAGATCGAGGCACTCCTTTTCGGGAGCGCCGGCATGCTGGAAGAAGGATTGTTTAAAAATGCCCTTTCAGATAAATATTATACCGGCCTGATACGGGAATACAAGGTGCTGTCGGCTAAATATTCACTCCGGCCTATCCATGGCTGGCTGTGGAAGTTCTGCCGCCTACGTCCGGTTAACTTTCCCACGGTGCGACTGTCGCAGCTGGCAGCTCTTCTTTCAACTGCCGGAGGATTGTTCTCCCGGACACTGGTGGCTTATAATGTGTCTCAGCTGAAAGACCTGTTCGGAGTAGCAGCATCATCATACTGGGAAAACCATTACATATTCGGAAAGGAAAGCAAAAGATCAGGGAAACACACCGGCCATCAGGCAACTGATATTCTGCTGATCAATGCCGTGATTCCAATGATATTTATTTATGGCAGGATGCACGACGACAGAAAGCTTTGTGACAGGGCACTGAATCTTCTTGCTGAAATTGATCCGGAAAAAAATTCAGTTATCCGCGACTGGACTCTGGCAGGGGTGGTTCCCGAATCGGCATTTTACACCCAGGCCCTCATCCAGCTTACTGATGAATACTGCCGTAAAAGAAGATGCCTCGATTGCAGGATAGGGAGTAGTGTGATCAGTTCGGGAAAGTTACTGAAAAACAACGATCAGCTGACGCTCGAGCCGTGACCTGAACATTCTGCTCACAACTCTGTTAATTTGTTAATAAGTTGTCGTTTATCATAATTTATCCACGCAACTTTTAGACCTAAATTTACGTCTTTATAATAGACGGGGCAATATCTTAGTTGTGCTGTCGTTGGACTTTTAGAAAATATTTGCTGAACTTCAAAAAAAAGTAGTCAATTGTTTGATAGTTTACATAAAAAAGCCTTATTTTTGCGTTCCAAAATTGGAGACTCAATTTATTTATGGATTAATAATATATTAATTAAAGATATGTATTTGACTACCGAGAAGAAGCAGGAGTTTTTCAAAACGTTTGGAACATCAGAGATTGACACGGGTACGGCCGAGGGACAGATTGCATTGTTTTCATACAGGATATCACATCTTACGGAGCACCTGAAAAAGAATAAAAAGGACTTCAGCACCCAGAGAGCTCTTATCAAGCTTGTCGGAAGGAGGAGGAAACTTCTTGATTACCTCAAAGTCAAAGACATAGAGCGTTATCGGGAAATAGTCAAAGCGTTGAAATTACGTAAGTGAGGGAAAAAAGGCAATTCTGAATTGCCTTTTTTCTTATTATCCTTAATTAATTGTAATTTCGGCAATCACAAAACACAAAAGAAAGAATGTTTAATATTAAAGAGAAGAATATTGATCTCGGCGATGGGCGTATTATAACCCTTGAGACCGGGAAGATGGCAAGACAAGCTGACGGGTCGGTGCTGCTGAAGATGGGAAAGACTATGCTGCTTGCCACTGTAGTTTCGGCAAAAGAGGCAAAGGAGGATACCGACTTCATGCCGCTTTCAGTTGAATACAAGGAAAAATATGCATCCTCAGGACGTATTCCGGGGGGATTCCTGAAGCGTGAAGCCAGGCCATCGGATTACGAGATTCTGATCTCCAGGCTGGTCGACAGGGCGTTGAGGCCGCTTTTCCCGGATGACTATCATGCCGAGACCTTTGTTACAATAAACCTTATTTCTGCCGATATCGACATTATTCCCGATGCGCTGGCAGGTCTTGCTGCTTCAACAGCACTCTCACTCTCCGACATCCCGTTCAACGGACCAATGTCAGAAGTCAGAGTGGCGAGGATAAATGGCAGCTTCATTGTTAATCCAACTGCCACTCAGCTCAAGGATGCTGATATGGATCTGATGGTTGGAGCTACCTTTGACAATGTCCTGATGGTTGAGGGTGAAATGAAGGAAGTGTCCGAATCAGATATGATAGAGGCTCTAAGGGTTGCCCATCAGGCAATAAAAATCCAGTGCCAGGCTCAGATTGAATTTGCTGCTGAGGCCGGTAAAGGCCCCAGGCGTGAATATTCCCATGAAGAGAAGGACGAGGATCTGAAAAAGAAGGTCTGGGACGAAACTTATGACCCTTGCTTACAGGCTGCCCGGGCTGCCGTTGCCGACAAGCACAGGAGAGAAGAATCTTTTAATGAAGTGCTGGAAGGATTTCTTTCACAATATACCGAGGAGGACGCAGTGAATGAAACCCTTGTAAAGAAATATTTCAACGAGGTAGTCAGGGAAGCAGCAAGAAGGCTGGTTCTCGATGATAATATTCGTCTCGACGGCAGGAAACCCGATCAGATCAGGCCGATTGTCTGTGAAATTGATCCCCTTCCTGCAACACATGGCTCGGCTCTGTTTACAAGAGGTGAAACCCAGTCGCTTACAACTGTCACTCTCGGCACCAAGCTCGATGAGAAGATCATTGATGATGTACTTAACAAGGGAACTGAGAAATTCACCCTGCACTATAATTTTCCTCCATTCTCCACTGGTGAAGCAAGACCTGCAAGAGGTGTCAGCCGAAGGGAGATAGGACACGGAAACCTGGCACACAGGGCCCTGAAAAACATGATGCCCCCCGAGTCGGAAAATCCTTATACCATAAGAGTGGTTTCGGATATACTCGAATCGAACGGGTCTTCATCCATGGCAACTGTATGTGCCGGTACTCTGGCACTCATGGATGCCGGCATCCAGCTTAAAAAACCGGTATCCGGTATTGCAATGGGACTCATAACCGACAAGGATTCCGGGAAGTATGCAATACTTTCGGATATCCTGGGCGATGAGGATCACCTCGGCGACATGGATTTCAAGGTCACCGGAACCCGCGACGGCATAACCGCCACACAGATGGATATCAAGGTTGAAGGGCTCTCCTTCGAGGTTCTTACAAAGGCCCTCGATCAGGCACGTGCCGGCAGGATGCATATCCTCGATATTATGAGGAACGTAATAGAAAGTCCCAGACCTGAACTCAAGCCTCACGCTCCCAGGATCGAAATGCTTACAATACCCAAGGAACTGATCGGTGCACTCATTGGCCCCGGAGGCAAGGTGATACAGGAAATCCAGCGTGAGACCGGTTCCACAATTGTGGTTGAGGAAGTAAACGGACATGGCGATGTTAAGGTGTTCGGCGAAAACCAGGAAACCATAACAGCAGCTCTCGAATGGATAAAGAGAATAGTAGCGGTTCCCGAAATCGGTCAGGTTTACAAGGGAAAAGTCAAGACTATAGTTCAGTTCGGTGCTTTCGTTGAAATTCTTCCCAACAAGGACGGACTTCTTCATATTTCGGAAATCGACTGGAAAAAGGTGAGAACAGTTGAAGATGTCCTTAAGGTTGGCGATGAATTGGACGTTAAGCTTATTGAGATTGATTCCAAGACAGGAAAACTGAAACTTTCCCGCAAAGTGCTGCTCCCGCGTCCCCCGAAGGAAGAGGGTGGAGAAAGACCAAGGCACGACGATCACAGAAACTAACATAACTGTCTGATGATATTGAAAGGAATGGGTGTTGTACTTCAACACCCATTCCAGTTTATTGATATTATCAATACCGTTTCCTATATTTGATTTATCATACGTGATCGATGGAAGTCAGATATAATTATGTGGTTATCGAAGGCAATATAGGGGCAGGAAAGACCTCTCTCGCCACCAGGATAGCCAATGAATGGAATGCCCGGCTGGTACTCGAACAGTTTGCCGATAATCCCTTCCTTCCTAAATTTTATAAAGAACCGGATAAATATGCATTTCCCCTCGAGCTTTCCTTTCTCGCCAGCCGTTATAAACAGCTGAATGACGAACTCGGATCGCAGGATATTTTCAAATCATTTACGGTTTCAGATTACTATTTCATGAAATCGCTCGTCTTTGCCGCATCGACACTTAAAGGAGAGGAATATAATCTCTACAGGCAGATCTTCTATATTATTTATGGCCAGATGCCCAAACCGGATATTTACATTTACCTTCACCAGACACCTTCAAAACTTTTGGAGAACATAAGCAAAAGAGGCCGGGATTATGAGAAAAATATAACCGCCGGGTACCTGCAGAAGATCCAGGAGAGCTATTTTACATTCTTCAGACAGAACCCTGAAAGCAAATACCTTATTATCGATGTCAATAATATTGACTTTGTTGAAAGCGAGGAAGATTACATAAAAATCACCGAAACAATTTTCGCCGGCCAATGGGTTAAAGGTCTTAATATGGTCATATTATGAACATTTTAATTGTTTTTTCTGATAATCTAACTATTTTTTATAATTTTGCAGGTAATTTCAAAAGAGATATTCTTTTTAAAATTTTAAAGAATAAATCAAGTTGATTAACACAAATAAAAATTAGACTATGAAAAAAATCAGAAGCTATTTTATCCTTTTCCTCGCAGCTGCTTTTCTATCGAGTTGCGCTGGTCTGAATAAAATGAAGAAGGAAGCCGGAGACATCAGGTACGATGTTACCCCAAAGGTACTTGAAGCTCATGGCGGACTTGTGGATGTTACCATTAATGGAACATTTCCCGAGAAGTATTTCAACAAGAAAGCTACTCTTGCCCTCACTCCGGTTCTAACCTATGCAGGCGGAGAAACAGCTTTTGATAAAGTTCAGGTTCTTCAGGGAGAAAAAGTCATGGCCAATAATAAGGTTATTACCTATACAGGAGGTGATTTTACTTACACCTCGGCCATTCCCTACACCGATGCGATGAAAAGGTCAGAACTGATTCTGAGGACAACCGCTACAATGGGCGAAAAAACCCTCGATTTTGAACCCCTTAAACTTGCTGACGGTGTTATAGCTACTTCGACCCTCGTAGAGAAAAACGTAAAGACTGTTATAATGCCTGACCAGTATGTCAGGATCGTTCCGGAAACCAAAATGGCCGACATAAATTATGTAATCAATCAGGCTAATATCCGCAGCTCTGAACTTAAGTCAGAAGACGTTACCGCACTTAAGGAATATATTACGGCTGTCGACACTCTCCCCGGAAAGGAGCTCAAGGGAGCAGTAGTAAGCTCATATGCTTCTCCCGACGGCAAATTCGAAGAGAATGAAAAACTCTCTGGCAGGAGAGGTGTTTCAGCCGATAAGCTCCTGAAAAATGAATTCAAGACTATCGAAGCTGCACAGAACGAAGGTTTCTTCAGCTCACTTACCACAGCTGAAGACTGGGAAGGTTTCAAGACTGAAGTCGAGAATTCAAGTATTCCTGACAAAGAATTGATCCTCAGGGTTCTTTCAATGTA
>JAFGXK010000006.1 GCA_016936695.1 Bacteroidales bacterium
AAATTGTCTGCACTATTGAAATCCAATGAAGAACATACTGATAACAGGAGGTACCGGATTGATCGGGAAACAACTCAGCAAAAAACTGCAGGAGAAAGGATATAATGTTGCCCTTTTGAGCCGAAGACCGGTAAAAGATTCCGGCTTCAGGGTTTACACATGGAATCCTGACTCAGGAGTAATCGATCCGGAAGCGATTTCCATGGCAGATTATATTATACATCTTGCCGGAGCAGGGCTTGGTGACAGCAGATGGACTGAAAAGAGGAAAAAGGAAATTCTCGACAGCCGCATCAAAACTGCCGGACTTATCCTCGACAAACTGAAGGAAAGCGGTAAAAGGCCGGAAGCTTTTATCTCGGCTTCAGGTTCAGGATACTATGGAGCGATTACATCTGAAACCATACATGTCGAAACAGATGACCCTGCTGCTGATTTCATTGGTGAAGTCTGCCGCCGATGGGAAGAGGCAGCCGGAAAAATAGAGAGCCTGGGCATCAGGACTGTCATTCTCAGAACAGGCATAGTTTTGTCGAAGAGCGGGGGAGCACTTCAGAGGATGGCGCTGCCGGCAAAATTAGGGATCGGTTCCCCGCTTGGAAGCGGACGGCAATATGTTCCCTGGATCCATATCGACGATCTTTGCGGCATTTACATCAAGGCAATTGAAGATCAGTCGATGACAGGTGCGTACAACTCAGCAGCTCCTGAACATGTAAGCAACAGCCGGTTTATGGTGACTGTTTCCAAAGTGATGGGAAGGCCTTTTTTCTTCCCCGCAATACCTTCATTTGCTTTCAGGATTCTTTTCGGCGAAATGTCCTCGATTCTGCTGAAAGGCTCCAGGGTTTCATCAGAAAAGATCATCTCATCAGGATATTCATTCAAATATCCCGACCTCAGAAGCGCATTGAAAAGCCTTCTGTGAATTTGTTGCTCTTTTTCATTTTTCTGTTAAACAATTAACAGTATTTATTGTTATTTCAGCAAACCAGAGCATTCATGACAAGATATATTTACACATTCATTTTACTGCTGGCCATGCTTGCTGATTCGGAAGGACAGGCTAATTCCGGAGTCATTAAGGGAAGGATTTTCAATGCAACCACCAACGAGGGGGTTCCGTTTGCCACCGTGCAGATATTCGGAACTACTATCGGGGCGATATCGGATTATGACGGCAATTACTCCTTTACAGGCATAAAGCCCGGGTATGTGGAACTCAGGGCCTCATCGATAGGATTTAAACCTTACGTTTCACAGGCTATTCTGGTAACGAACAGTAATCCGGTAAACCTTGACATCCCGCTTGAGGAAAACACCGCCCTGATCGGAGAGGTTGTGATCAAGGCCTCACCTTTTCTCAAAAAAATTGAAAGTCCGGTGTCGGCAAGGATTATAGGCATTGATGAGATAGAAAAGAACCCTGGCGGCAACAGGGATATCTCGAAAGTCATACAATCGTTCCCCGGGGTTGCATCCACGCCTGCCTTCAGGAATGATGTGATAGTCAGGGGAGGCGGTCCCAATGAGAACCGCTTTTATATTGACAATGTAGAGATCCCCTATCTTAATCATTTTTCAACCCAGGGTGCCTCCGGAGGTCCGATAGGAATTATCAATGTCGACTTTGTGCAGTCGGTCGATTTCATATCGGGAGCCTTTCCTGCATCAAGGGGAAATGCCCTCAGTTCGGTAATGAATTTCACCTTTGTCGACGGGAACAAGGACAAGATGAAATTCCGGGCCACAGTTGGGGCATCCGATCTTGGCCTCACTCTCGACGGACCGGCAGGACCTAACGCTACATTTCTTGTTTCTGCGCGAAGGTCATATCTTCAGTTTCTCTTCTCTCTTCTCGAACTTCCCTTTCTTCCCAATTACACTGACTTTCAGTTCAAGTACAGGGTAAGGCTCGACGATAAGAATGAACTGACAGTTGTCGGACTGGGAGCCAAGGATGATTTCAGCCTGAACCTGAAGGCCAACGAAACGGAATATCAGCGTTACCTTCTCGACAACATACCGGTGCAGGAACAGTACAGTTACACTGTCGGACTGGTTTACAAGCATTTCAGGAAAGGAGGATTCGACACCTGGGTGCTCAGCCGCAACTACCTCAACAACTCCCAGTACAAGTACCTGGGCAACATCGAGACATCTGGGAATAAGCTGCTCGACTACCTGTCGGGCGAAGGTGAGATAAAGGGCAGGTTCGAAAGGACAGTCAAAGGCGACAATGGCTTCAGGTTCAATCTTGGGAGCGGCATGGAGTACGCCCATTACCGGAATTCAACTTACAGAAAGATTTTCACAGGCGAAGGAGAAACATCGATCGATTACGACACCAACCTGAAACTAGTCAAGTTCAATGTATTCGGACAGGTCAGCAAGGCGTACCTTGATGAGAGGCTGAGGATGTCGCTTGGCGTCCGCACCGATTTCAACACCTGGTCAGAGACCATGGCAAATCCACTGACACAGCTCTCTCCCAGGTTCTCTGTCTCATACACTCTTACTGAAAAGCTGAATGTGAATTTCAATGTCGGACGCTATTACCAGCTGCCCCCGTATACATCACTGGGATACTCGAATACTGAAGGAATGTTCCTTAACAAGGCAAACGATCTTAAGTACATACGATCCGATCATTTTGTCGCGGGGCTTGAGTTTATTCCCGAAGAGAACATTCAGTTAACTCTTGAAGTCTTTTACAAGGATTATTCGCTTTATCCCTTTTCAGTGAGGGATCAGGTTCCTCTTTCGAGCAAAAGCGCCGGCTACGGCATCTTCGGCGATGAAGAGCTCATTTCAACATCTGACGGAAGAGCTTACGGATTCGAGCTATTGGGACGACTGAAGGAATTCAGGAAAACCAATATGGTATTCTCCTACACCTTCGTGCGAAGCGAGTTCAGGGATACTTTCTCCGACTGGATTCCCTCATCGTGGGATAACCGTCACCTGTTCAACGTCACCGCAACAAAGCAGCTTAACAGGAACTGGGATCTGGGATTCAAGTGGAGGTATGTCGGCGGAGCGCCCTATACCCCGTTCGACCTGGAGAAATCATCGCTCAAGGCCGCATGGGACCTTCAGGGAGAAGGATATCTCGACTATTTAAGGTTCAATACTGAAAGGCTCAATGCATTTCATCAGCTCGATATCAGGGTTGACAAGCAATACTTTTTCAAGGGGTGGTCGCTTATGCTTTATGCCGATGTTCAGAATTTATATAATCACCAGTCCGATCAGCCTGCAATACTTTTAAGGGAATCAGATGAGAACGGTGTTCCTGTCACCGATCCGGAAGATCTCTTAAGGTATTCCATGAAATTTATAGAAGGTTCTTCCGGAACTGTTCTGCCTTCGATAGGTATCATTGTGGAATTTTAATTTCTAAAGACATGTACAGAATTCTCATTTTCTCATTCATACTATTGGCTGGATCCTGTTCAACCGGCTCCCTGAGGACAGAAAGTCCCGCGCAGAAGGAGAAGGTCAGCTTTGCCACAAACCCGGAGGGAAGAGGTCCTGAGATAACGGTCGACTTTACACCCGGAGAATCATTCTATTATCCGCTGTTCGCGATATGGCTCGAAACGGATGAAGGGAACTACATTCAAACCCTTTATGTTGCAAAGGCTGTGGCAACCGGGATCTTTGAATACGGAAGGCAGGAGAAAAATAAATGGATCACTGCACCAAGAAGGGCTCCCCAGACACTGCCGTACTGGGCTCACAAGAGGAGCATCAGGGCAGCTGACGGGCTTTTCATGCCCGACGAAAATACTTCCGTACCGGATGCCTATAGCGGAGCAACACCAAAAACGGGTTTCATAATGACATCGCGTGCCGACAGTCCGCTGCCCGGCAAATTCAGGGTAATGCTTGAGATAAACCAGAACTGGGACTGGAACGAATACTGGACAAACAACAGGTTTCCCGATGATGAGAACTACAAGTGGTCTGCACAGCCTGCACTGGTCTATGAAGTTCTTATCGACATGAATTCGCCTCAGGATTCATACACGATGAAACCGGCAGGGCACAGCCATTATTCCGGAGAAACCGGAGAGCTGTTCACCGATCTGAGTTCCCTGACAACAGCGCTCAACATTGCTAAATCGATTATCGTAAGTTTGAAATAATACCAGAGCTTTTATTTTGCAGAAAGGCAGAACCACCATGGTTCTGCCTTTCCGTTAAAATCTTTTCCTCTGATCAGTTTATATTGGCATTGAATGTATCACCCTGATCGAAGTCGCCGGATGTGTAGCCTCTGCGGAACCAATCCTTGCGCTGGGCGGCAGTGCCATGGGTGAATGCATCCGGGACAACCCTTCCCTGGTATTTTTTCATCAGCACGTCATCGCCGACCGAAGCGGCTGCATTCATAGCTTCTTCAATATCGCCGGCCTCAAGCGAGTTGAACATCTTCTGGTCATAATGAGCCCACATTCCGGCCAGGAAATCGGCCTGCAGTTCAAGCCGTACCAGTAGTCTGTTTGCGTTCACCTCGCTCATCCTTGACCTCTGGTTGTTAACGTCGCCGAGTATTCCAAGGAGGTTCTGGACATGATGCCCGACCTCATGTGCAAGCACATAGGCTATGGCAAAATCACCGTTAACTCCAAGATTGGCCTTCAGGTCGTCGAAGAAAGCAAGGTCGATATATACCTTATTATCGCCCGGGCAGTAAAAGGGCCCGCTTGCCGCTGTGGCAAAACCGCAGGCCGATTGCACCTGGTCCCTGAAAAGTACCAGCACGGGCGGCTGATAGGTCATGTTGGATTGCTGAAATACCCTGCCCCAGACATCTTCAGTCCCGGCAAGGACAACACTGACAAAATTCACCATTTCCTCCTCTGCGGGAGTTGAAGTGAATTCACCTGATTCTGTTGGTACTGCAGGGGAAGTGTTTATAAATGAAGATGGATCTCCACCCAGAAGTAGTATTATCAGGGCTATAACAACAGCCCCTATGCCTCCTCCTACCGCCATTTTACCTCCGGACCTCATACCTCTGCGGTCTTCTATATTATTGCTTGTGCGTCGGCCTTCAGTTCTCATATTCTTTTCTTTATACTTTGCTAAAAATATAAAAAATTATTAAACCCCTGTATTCTTAGATGCGAAAAAACAGGGGATACTTATAGATTCCGGGGTTGTCATTTCAGCGACACTGTAGACATTACCGGCCAGTGGTCGGAAATATAAATCCCGCGTTCCTTTTTTAGGAAGGTCCTGTGATCCAGAACTTTCATCCCGTTGCGAACAAAGACATAATCGATCCTGCCCGACGAGATACTGTCGGAAAAGCCGTTGAAGGTGTAAGCTGGTCCGACCGGTCTTTTTTCTGTAACGGCATAGGCATCTGCAAGAAGCGGAACGCTCTCGAACGGACCGGTAAGTATTTCATATCCCTTGCTTGAGATACGCATGTTCAGGTCACCGGTTATCACGAAAGGGAAATCGGCGGTAATGCTGTCGACTTTGCTCAGCAGCAATCCCGAACTCATTATCCTGGCGGAGTCGGAGTCGTGGGCAAAATGGGTGTTAAAGAAATAAAAGTGTTTGGAGGAGGTTTTTTCCGACAGTTCCACCCATGTAACGATCCGCGGCAGGTTTGCCCCCCATGCCTGTGATCCGGCCACTGACGGAGAATCGGAAAGCCAGAAGGTTTTCGATCTTATGAGGTCAAACCTGTCTTTCCTGAAGAAAACGGGATTCATCTCTCCCTGTTTTGCCCCGTCGCTCCTGCCAATTCCCACTGAGCTGTATCCGGTTAGAACAGAATCAATATACTCATACTGGTGGTTCAGCACCTCCTGCATTCCTATCAGGTCGGGTTCCTCATCGTTCAGAAAACTGCAAAGGAAAGAAGCCCTGTTGGGCCATGCATTGATGCTGTCTCTGGGATTGTCGTACCTGATATTGAAAGTCATTACCTTCAGAGTGTCTGCATCATGTTTCCTTTTGCAGTCGGGAAGCAGAAGAAGAGGAATAAGGGCGGCAAGGAAGTACAGTTTTTTCATGACAGAAATTAATAAGATGCCAGGCATCTGTTACAAAAATAATAAAACGGATCATTGATAATGTGAATTCCCCTGTGAGAATGCAATATTGCAAATATACTATATTTGCATCAGGTTGGAACAGCGGATGAGAATTCCCTGCCAAAGCCTGTTTTTAATTCATATCAGTAATTACAGTTAGAAGATTAAGCTTTTCGATGCCCGACATTATCAAGCTGTTGCCCGATTCGGTCGCAAATCAGATTGCCGCGGGAGAAGTGATCCAGAGACCCGCATCGGTGGTGAAGGAGTTGATGGAGAATTCGGTCGATTCAGGGGCCCGGAACATTGATGTTATAATCAAGGATTCAGGCAGAACTCTTATTCAGGTGATCGACAACGGCACAGGCATGTCGGAGACTGATGCCCGCCTGGCCTTTGAAAGACATGCCACATCGAAAATTACCACAGCCCACGACCTTTTCGCAATAACCACCAAAGGCTTCAGGGGAGAAGCGCTAGCCTCGATTGCGGCAGTTGCAATGGTTGAACTTCGGACAAAAAAAGAAGAGGAAGAATCGGGATCCCTGCTGGTAATAAACGGATCGAAAGTCGAAGCCCAGGAACCATGCAGCTGCGCAACCGGATCAAACTTCTCAGTCAAGAACCTGTTTTTTAATATCCCTGCCAGGAGAAAATTCCTCAAATCGGATAACACCGAAATGAGGCATATCATCAACGAGTTCCAGAAAATAGTTATCGCCCACCCCGGAATCAGGTTCTCACTGATTCATAACGACAGTGAGATCTACAGTCTCCCCCAGGGTAATTCCAGGCAGAGGATCATCGGTGTTTTCGGACGACAGATAAACAACGACCTCATAACACTCGACACCACCACTACGCTTATAACCATCAGCGGTTTTATAGGGAAGCCCGAGAATGCACGAAGAACCTACGGGGAACAGTTCTTTTTCGTAAATAACAGGTTCATGAAACATCCTTATTTCCATAAGGCTGTTATTGAAGCCTACCAGAACATACTCCCACCCGAGGCCATCCCTTCTTATTTCATTTTCATGGAAGTCGATCCTGCATCGATAGATATAAACATACATCCCACCAAAACCGAGATCAAGTTCGAGGATGAGAGAGCAATCTGGCAGATACTCATGGCTTCGGTAAAGGAAGCACTCGGAAGATTTAATATCGTGCCATCGCTCGATTTCAAAGGCGAAGGACTTGTAGATATTCCGGTGCGATCGTCATTCAGGGATTTCCCCCAACCCCCTCCCATTGAGATCGATCCGCGTTATGATCCCTTTGCCGGTGATGACCGGCCATCGGATCAGAACAGGCTGATCGAAAGATTCGAAAGGGAAAATACTGCAGGCTGGCAGAAACTATACGGCGGACAAGAAAGGGAAGACCAGGAAAGCGAAAGTATGGTTACCGACAGGAAGTTGTTCCAGATAAAAAACAAATATATTATCTGTCCTGTAAAATCAGGTCTGATGATCATCGATCAGAAAAGAGCACATGAAAGGATCCTTTTCGAACAGTTCCTGGGGAATCTAGAAAGCAACAGAAGCCTGAGCCAGGCTCAGCTGTTCCCTGTTGATCTCACCCTCGACCCGGCAGATATTCTGATCCTTAGGGAAATAGAAGATGATTTGCGGTTGCTTGGATTTGCATATGATTACAGGGAGGGAAATACAGTTTCCGTAACCGGAAAACCCTCCGGCGTTGGCTCCGACGATCCCGGAATGATGATCGAGATCCTCCTTGAGGAGTTTAAGAGTACCCAGTCGGATCCTTCGACAGGCGCCAGGGAGAAAGTTGCATCTGCAATGGCCGGAGCTTCAGCAATTCCATACGGCAAGCCCCTTATGAAAAGTGAAATGGAGGATCTCTTCGATGCTCTTTTCATGTGCAAGGCTCCCAATTATTCGCCAAAGGGAAAACCAGTTATCAGCATCCTGACAATTGATGAGATTGACAAAAGGTTGAGGTAATTCTGCTAACCGGAAGTTGACAGGCATTGTCTGAACTGCAGATTACCTTTTTGCCGTATAAATTGATAATAGTATCTTTGCCCCAATATTGAATTAAAAACAGCTTAATGAACGGATACGGAAGAGGGTTCTCGTCATTGCCTCCGGTTGTAAAGAACCTCATCATAATAAATATCCTTTTGCTTGTCCTCACCTGGACAGCGCAAAGTGTCTTTGGCTACGATCTCACCTCCGTTATGGGGCTTTACTTTCCCAAATCGGAAATGTTCAGGCCTTTCCAGATTCTGACTCACATGTTCATGCATGCAGGTATCTGGCACCTTTTCTTCAATATGTTCGCCCTTTATATGTTCGGGGGTATTCTTGAGAACGTGTGGGGACCCAAAAGGTTTTTCATTTATTATATGGTATGCGGACTTGGCGCTGCGCTGGTTCACGAATCGGTTATTGCGGTCCAGTATTTCAAAATAATTAACACAATCAGTCCCGATCAGTTTCAGCTTGTCCTGGCTGACGGCGCCATGGTTCTGAGCGAGGGAAAGCAGTATGCCGATGCCACGATGAAGAATCTCCAGATGATACTGAACATACCCACGGTAGGTGCCTCCGGAGCTGTCTTCGGCATACTTCTAGCATTCGGTGTCCTTTTCCCCAACACCCAGCTGATGCTACTTTTCCCTCCGATCCCGATAAAGGCCAAGTATTTCGTACTGGGTTACGGTGCCATCGAACTGTATATGGCTGTAGCGCAGCCCGGAAGCAACATAGCACATGCCGCACATCTTGGCGGAATGCTGTTTGGCTATCTTCTTATCAGATACTGGAGGAAAACATCAAATACTCTTTTCTGAGCATATGGCCCTCTGGCACGACATAAAAAAGACCTTTAGCACAGCTAATAATCTTAACAGGCTGATTTACATTAACATCGCTGTTTTCCTGTTTATTTCCGCAGGATCTATAATAGCCTACCTCTTCAATAACGATGCTCTTTCGCTTAAAATTCTGAAAGTGTTTTCAGTTCCCGCGTCGCTTAAGGCCCTGGCTATTAGACCGTGGACTCTGGTAACATATATGTTCACCCATAAGGATATCCTGCACATTCTTTTCAACATGCTGTGGCTCTACTGGTTCGGGAAAATATTCCTTGAGTACCTCGACCAGCGTAAGCTCGTTGCCGTTTATCTGCTTGGAGGCATATCAGGGGCCCTGGTCTATATCCTGTCATTCAACATTTTTCCCGTGTTCAGCGGAATGATTCCTGAGTCGGTGGCCATCGGAGCCTCTGCCTCGGTATTGGCGGTGGTAACAGCCATAGCAGCATATGTCCCTGATTATCCCATTAACCTTTTTCTTTTAGGACGGATAAAGATAAAATGGATCGCGGTTGCAATCTTCGTCATGACTTCAGTTATGGATTTTTCGGTCAATTCAGGAGGCAAACTGGCACATATGGGAGGAGCTTTGTTCGGATACCTTTACACAGCGGGACTTAGAAATGGGATAGATCCGGGCAGAGGCATCAACCTAATAATTGATTCCCTGGTGACTCTCTTCAAGCCCAGGAAGAAGATGAAAGTTACATACAGCAGGAAGAAGACCGACTACGAATACAACAAGGCAAAAGCCGACCGCCAGGAAGAAATCAACAAGATACTCGAAAAAATATCCAGGGGAGGATACGACAGCCTGACCAGGGAGGAAAAAGATCTCCTCTTCAGGGAAAGCCAGAAGAAAAACTGATCCACCGGACTCAGTCATTGGTAAATCAATTACCATCCCTGATCAAAAATCATTGACCTAATTACGATTGTAAAAGGAATAGAGGTATTTTAGCAGGAAATCCGACTACCTTGAAAAAGATTATTTACAGAGCATTTCTTGGTGTTAATGTCATTTTTATCATTGCCCTGCTCCTGTCGTATCTTTCGGTTCATATAAATCCTGATAGAATTGCTTTTCCTGCACTATTCGGCCTCGCCTACCCCTATCTGTTGCTGGCAAACCTTCTATTCTGCCTGACATGGGCAGTTGCCCTGAAGTGGGAAGCCCTGATTTCCCTTGTGGTAATACTTGCCGGCTTCACCCATTTCTCAAACTATCTGAAGGTTCAGAAGCCTTCGGGCGACAAGACCGGCACTTTCCAGGTTCAGAGTTACAACGTCCGCCTTTTCGATTATTATGAGGGCAGAGGGAACAATAATTCAGAGAAAAAGATACTGGAGCTTCTGAGGAATCAGAAAGCGGATGTGATCTGTCTGCAGGAGATCTTCCTTTCAGGCGATCCCGTGCAAAAACAACAGGAAATAAAATCGGCTCTTGGGAAAGTTTATAATTCTCATTTCAAGATTATCCGCACGGGCCGTAACCGTTCATACGGGATAGTCACACTAAGCCGGTATCCGATTGTCGGAAGGAAGGATATTGTACATGAGAAGTCATCGAGCCTGTCAATTTACACCGACATACTGGCCGGCGGGGATACAATCAGGATCTTCAATAACCATCTTCAGTCATTCAGGCTTCAAAGGATGGAAAGGACTTTCATAAATGAACTTGTAGAAGGAACCGAGGACAGGGAAACCTTCCACGAGATAGCGAACCTTTCGTCGAGCCTGAGGGCAGGATTCGTAAAAAGAGCTTCCCAGGCAAAGGCCGTCAAGGCTGTGATCGGCAAATCACCATACCCGGTTATCATTGCCGGCGACTTTAACGACACCCCCGTTTCATATTCATACAGAACGTTAAGAAAAGGGCTTCTTGATTCATTTGTAAGTGCAGGATACGGGGCAGGGTTCACCTATAAGGGAAATTATCCTCCTAACCGTATCGACTATATACTTTATGATGACTCGTTCGAGTGCCGTCATTTCGATATCACGAAGGTGAAGTACTCCGACCACTATCCTATAACTGCATTTTTCAGGAAGAAGAATTAGATTGGTTGCTGGTTGCTGGTTGCTGACTGCCAACTGTTTTACCTTAACGCCTTTACGCCTTTCCACCTTTACGCCCTTATGCCTTACAACCTTCTTGCCATGGCAATCTCATCAGATCCACATTCCCTCCTGAAATTATAAGCCCGACCTTCTTCCCTCTGAACAATTCAGGATTCTTTCCGACAACCGCCAGAACTGTTGCTGACGATGGTTCGATGATGATTTTCATCCTCTCCCAGACCAGTTTCATCGAGTTTATTATCGATTCCTCGCTTATTGTAATAATATCATCAACATTCTTACGGATTATTGAAAATGTAAGCTCGCTCAATGAAGTAAGAAGACCGTCGGCTATTGTTAAAGGATTAACAGAAGGTGTGAGTATCCCTGTAGTGAACGACTTCCATGCATCGTTGGCATTAAGCGGCTCGGCTCCGATCACCCTTATCCGGGGGTTGATCCCCTTTACGCATGCCGAGGTGCCGCTAATCAGTCCTCCCCCTCCTACGGGTGCCACAATGAACTCAAGGTCATCTCTTTCTTCCAGCAGTTCAAGTACCGAGGTACCCTGTCCGCAAATCACGTTGAAATTATCGTAAGGGTGGATGAGTGTTGCCCCTGTGGAGTCCATTATCGATCTGCAGGTCTCCTCCCGTGCCTGCAGTGTGGGTTTGCAGAATGTTATCTCAGCACCGTACCCCGCAACTGCGTCCTTCTTGACCGAAGGAGCGTTTTCAGGCATC
>JAFGXK010000062.1 GCA_016936695.1 Bacteroidales bacterium
GTTCGAGAGATCCTCCTCCTCCTTCCATATTCTGAGTGCCTGAGCAAGGGCTTTCAGCACCTTGTAGTGGGTGTCGGGCCCCGATCCCTCGGGGTCGTAAGCCATGCTGACAACAGTCGGTCTGACCTTCCTGAACATCTCAAGGATTGGCTCAACATCGCGCTTGGTGCTGGGCTGAGGTGTGAAAATATCTCCGGTGTAGAAGCCAAGCCTCAGATGCTGAATGTCTTTCACCCTTACACCGTAATGGGCCCAAACGAGTTCCTCCTCGAACTCTCTCATCATGCCCTTCAGTTTCTGGATATCCGAAGGATTCTTCTGACCTCCGTAACTTGATCTGAGCAATTCTATATTTTTTTTAAGCTGGTCCACCAGTTCCTCCCTGGATTTCAGCTTGTAGACATCGACCATCACCCTGACGATCCTGTGGCAGACTCCCCTGAGTTTTCCTGCTTCATCGTTGGCTGCAATTTTGTCGAGATAGTGGCTGACATCCTTGTCGAATTTATACATATAACCTGTTTCAAAGAAATCGGAGTACTCTATCATATTTATCTTATCCTGTTTAACATGATCGAGTGTCTCCTCCATAAAGTTCATCAGCATATCGTTGGTAACGGCTGTGAAACCCGAGGTGCATACGGTGAAATGGAACCTGTTTGAAGCCTCTCTAAGTTGCGGGATTATGCAGGGAAAGATTCCAAGCATGATATCATCATGATGGGGTCCGGTATGAAGATAGACCTGGTCCTTTTCCTTGAGCAGACCTTTTTCGATCTTCTTCTTTGTGGCATCTATAACCTCCTGAACCCGATCCATGCTCAGGTCAGGTATCAGACTGCAATAACGGTCATTCTTAAGGTCTTCAAGTTCCAGCTTGTGAGCGTATTTGTTTATTTTCTGGCACACATCAAAAATGGCTTTTTCAGTCTTGGCAAAAGTCCATTCGCCCTCCCTGAAGTATTTCTCCACACTGTCGTGCAGCCTCACAGCAGCACCTTCGGTGATGTAAAAGCGGGCATTCTGCTGTCGATGCAGAACGGTGGCCGGATAAAGATTATCGACAGGATTTTCAAGGGCATTCTTTAAAACAGGGGCCTTTGCCTCTCCAGCTGCAAATATGATGGTTACTCCTTCGGGATTATAGGTGATTGTTCCAAGACCGATGGTTATTACAAGTCTGTTGCGGGAAACCTCAATCCCTCCAAGGTCACCGGCCGAAGCAGCCTGGTTTTCGAAGTTGGTTGCAGTAAGCCTTGTTGTGGAGTTATGATCGCTGCCCCTTGTATTTGAAGCGACTGATCCGTCAGGACCCATTCCGCCCAGATAGAAACCTATGCCGCCCAGTTCCCTGATACGGTTCTCATAAGCTGTACACCAGTTGTCGATCCTGAATATCGATTCCTGCTGTAGCTTCTCAAGTTTCGATCCGGCTTCCCTGTTTCGGAGTGAGAGATCGATCCGGTTATCAGGGAATACTTCTGTGAAATGCCTGTTCTGCGCCAGTTCTATGTCATCGTCATTTATAAGCAGGGCCCTTGCCGGATCCAGATCAAATCCCCTTATATAGAAGTTAGTAACATAATGGTAATAGCTGTTGTGCTGGCCAGGATCGATCGGGTAGAAATCTTCTGTCTGCACAAAGCGGAGGCCTTTAAGAGACGGCTTCTTTTTCAGCAACAGGCCGTACTTCTCCATAAGGGAACGGTTTCCCCTGTCCGCCCACCCATTTAGCAACCTGGTTGTCCATTTGATGAAATATTCCGGAGTCTTGCCGGTTGGCAGGCTTATCACCCCTTCAGGATTCACATCGACCCACTCGAGAAACCTCAGGGATGTCAGTAAGCCAAGGTCGGGAACGTTACGAACCACGATGTAAGGGATCGCAGTCGAATAATCGCTTCTGGCTGAGGCATCGAAAAACGACTGTTCTACTTTTGAAAAGACTGCATTCTTCATTCGGATATGGATTAATTAAAATTTTACACCTGTTTCTTTATGCCGAACGCCGGGTCAATCTTAAGAAATTTTATTGCCAGTATACCCGGTATAGAGCATATTATCACATATATAAAGAAATTCTCATAGCCAAGGATTTCCTTCATGGCTCCGGAGATCATTCCCGGAAGCATCATTCCAAGGGCCATAAGTGAAGTCCCTATTGCATATTCAGCGGTTTTAAACTTGCTTTCGCCAACGTAATGAAGCATATAAAGCATATAGGCAGTAAATCCAAAACCATAGCCAAACTGCTCAAAGGCAACTGAAAGGTAAACCATGATATTCCCGGGCATCGGCTGTACCTCAGCAAGATAAATATAGACGGCACTTGGTACGTTAATCCATAAAGCCATCATGAAAATGACTTTTTTCAATCCGATCTTCGCGGCTGTTATACCTCCCAGAATACCTCCAATGGTAAGGCTGAGCATTCCGACAGTACCGTAAATAATGCCGTATTGTGCAGAAGTAAGGCCAATGCCGCCTGCACTCCTTGAATCGACAAGGAATGGAGTAGCCACTTTGACCAGCTGTGATTCACCAAGCCTGTAGAAAAGGAAGAAGATAAGTGCCGGCACCACACCAGGTTTGGTGAAGAACGAGACAAACACCTCCTTATAGACGGCCCATCCCATCCTTTCGCTTGTTTTTCCCTCATCGGGATGGGGCATTATTATCCTGTTGTAAACGGCGATGGCCAGAAGCACAAAACCCAGTATCACAAGCGATGCCGTCCAGCTGAAAGCAATATTCCCTGCAGTGATCAGAAATTGTGTTGTTGTCTCACCGGTAAGGTTGTGATTGACCTTTATTGGTGCGGCCACCGGCTTGTTCCAGTTATTGCTGTCAAATTCAAACCGTCCCGTGGTGCTTCCTGAAAGATCTATATCCTTGCTTCCCGATTCCCGTGAAAGGTTTACAACCACAGTCTCACCTTCCTCTGGCGGAGCTGATAAGGCAACGTAAACAACTGCCGAGTCGAGGGAGGATTTGCCTTCCTGAAAGACAGGTACAACAAGGTCGGAAGGAAAGAGAAGCACCTTAAGCTTTTCCTGAGACTGTTCTATACTGATCTCACCGGGATTAAAAGGAATATAATTTTCCGGAAGAACTGACCTGGCCTGGAAAGTAACGGGATCAAGACCGGTGTTTTTCTGGATTGTACCTGCCAGCACCGGGACCAATCCAAGGGCTGTCAGCATTGCAAACCTGTAAAAGGTTGAGCGGATGCCGACAAAGAATGACTGTTTATGCTGGTCGAGGGCATACATGTAAAAACCGTCGGCAGCTATATCGTGGCTGGCGGATGAAATTGCTATAATGGCAAATACTCCGAGGCTCAGTGGGTAAAAGAAAGGCAGGGGCATAACCATACCGGCCGCAATAAAGGCAGCCCCAAGGAGCAACTGGGTCCAGACAACCCAGTTTCTTTTCGTCGAAATAACATCAATATATGGGCTCCACAGAGGCTTGATCGCCCATGGCAGGTAAAGAACACTGGTCCAGAACGCAAATGAAGCAATGGAGATCCCCATTGTCTTGTAAATCAGACCTGATGTGACCATCACTATGCTGTATGGCACTCCCTGGAAAAAGTAGAGTGTCGGTATCCATGCCCATGGCGAGCGTTCTTTTTTTTGACTCATGAACCGCGTTATTGTATATTAAGCTAAGCTGTTTGTGAATTATATAGTTTTTCAAATCCTGCTCCCCTGAAATAATGCATCAGTATATCCCGGTACGAGTAACCTCTGGCACCCATCATGGCTGCACCGATCTGGCATAAGCCCACACCATGCCCCCAGCCTGCCCCGTGAATTACAAACCTGATCTTACCTCCGGAATACTCCCTGTCCACAACAAAGCAGGAACTGTAAAGATGTGACTTCGATAGTGACTTTCTTATTTCCAGCTCCTTCCCTATTGTCCATGACGCTTTACTCCCTTCAATCCTGAGCCTGCTTATTCTTCCTGAAGGACCTCTTTCCAAAGGAATAAGACCGGTAATTAATCCAAAATCAATCCCGGAACGCTCCATGACCAGCATGCTCAGTTCTTCCTGAGTATAGACCACCTTCCACCTGTAAAAATCGTTCGTCTCCTGATCATAGTCATTCAGAACCTGTGAAAGCACTTTTTTGTCGGACGTGTTGCAGAAAGCATCGGGGTTGCCAAGAATCCACTCCCTTGCGTTTTTTTCATCAGAAAGGTCTGTGTTGAATCCTGCCGGAGGCTCAGTACTGTCGATAACACCCTGAAGATAAGGATGATTGACCGGCTCCCAGGTATTTTCGAAAAGCTCGGTAATACCGCCGCAGCACTTATAATAACGGGTATCACAGATAGTTCCTCCGTAAGTAAGCACCTCTCCGTAAGTGTCATTTATCACTTTTACAACTGCAGGCGACGAGGCACGGGTGATACCCTGGTATCTCTGGCAATGATCGTCGGCACATACATCAAAATTGGCATGATCTTCCCGGTCGTACCATTTTATTATCTCGTCACCCGACCGGGTAAATGATTTGAATTTGTTACCCTCAGCCTGAAGGCTGAGGCTTTTTGACAACTGTGCCAGCAGCCAGCTCCTGGAAGTAACTGCATGTGCCTTGAGGAACTCCTCCGACGATGTGGCTTTCATCTCCGAGGATATTACACTTATAAGGTAATCCTCGACAGATACAATATTTACTGCAGTTAAATTATCACCCTCAGCAATAAGCCTGAGACTTCCCCTGAAAACCTGATCTTCTCTTCTTTCCCAGTGAAAATCAACCCCAATTGTAACGCCATGAAGAACCAGCGATGAACCAGCCGGATCGAGCGGCACGAAATCTGCCGGGGCTTCATAAACATACTCCTGTTCCCGGTTTACAAGTTTAATACGATCATCAGTCCTTACGGCTGTCAATTTCCCGGTCAGTTTTTTACCTGATCCTTTTTCAATAAAAACACCGTTCAGGGTAAAAACTATCTCTCTGGCGGAAAAAACACCTACCTGGATTTCCGGCACCACTCCTTTTTCAATCATATTATTTCGCTGACAATTTCCTCAATTTCAGTATCACTAAAACAGACCTGGGTGAATATGTCAATGACATCCTCACCGGTAATTTTCTCATAATCTTCTTCCCTGGGAGTGATAATCACGCCTCCCAGATCAACAGCCGCCGGGCTGACAAGCAACTTGTCACCACCGGATAAAAAGTACTGCCTGGGCCTGTGCTGTTTCCTGGGGAAAATATGGATCGTCCATTCATCCGATGAATAGCCCGAAAGAATATTCAGCATCGGTTCCGGCCTTTCCGGCTGACGGCGGTCGAGGCTTTCGAACAGTTTCCCGAATACTCCGGCGAGTTTCTCTCCGTTGTTTCCCCTCAAGGTAATTATTCCCCTCAGATATCCCTCCCACTTCCATATTTCAAGTCCTGATTCCGATGAAATGAGTCTTGCGTGCCTTCCTTCCGTGAAATCCATTTCGATAGGCATGAAGCCGATGTTTCCGGCCTGAAAATGCATATGGTCGGGAGCCGAGGCACCTGACTGCGGACCGTTGTAAAATACAGTGTACAGATGCATTGCCTGGGATAAAAAGAGCATCTGACTGAAGTTTTTTAATATTCTCTGGGCGGTATGCAATTCACTGGGGATGGTAAGGTGCCGCCGGAAAATCGGGAAAGGATTTACAAGAATGATCATATCGTCTTCAATGGGAATTCCTGTCTGTTCCTTAGGCCGGTTACCGCTGCAAAGAAAGCATGGCCGCTCTTCGATCGACCTGACATCAACCTTTGCTGATGATGATATTATCCGGGCAGGATTAAACTGGACATAAACCTCATACAGGCCGAATGACAGCTTCTTTGTCCTGACCTTTGAGAGTCCCCTGTAGTTAATCCTTGCCAGCTCCCAGTCATTCAGCTGTTGAGAAAATAATTCGTTGATTTTTTCAGAATACATTATTTCAGTTTTCCGTCCGGTTGATATATCTGTCTTCTTTTAAAGTCCGGTTATGACATGTCTTCAGCCCATCCTGTTCAGTTTCTTCCTTGCAAGCAGTTCAATGGTTCTGAGCCTGTCCTTGTACAGGTTATGGGAATTTTGTTTCGTTATGTCGAGATCTGCATCTGTATTGCCCTCCCATCTGCGGCATAGGTAAAGAGGCTCATAAATCCTGCCGATCCTGTATTCACGGCTTATGGCAAGTCCGACAGCATAATCCTCACCGTAGCTCACATTGGGTACTCTTATTTGCCTGATAACCGGAGTATAGAAAGCTCTCGGAGCGCCAAGTCCGTTAATTCTCAAGGCATTATTCCGGCCATTGTCGGGAGTCCATTCCTTGTGGTCAATAAGACCGGGAGGCAGGTCCTCAAGGTTGAAATTAACCATTTTATATGATCCCACTACCATGGCGCATTTCTGGTCGCGAAAGACCTTTACTATCTTCTCCAGTACCTTATTATCGGAATAAAGGTCATCACTGTCGAGCTGGATGGCGAATTTTCCACATTTTTCATGAAATATGCCCTCGTTCCAGCATCCCCCGATTCCAAGATCCCGGCGTTCAGGGATTATGTGGATAAGTCTTTCGTCCTTATCACTGAATTCCTTTATTTTATCAGTTGTCCCGTCGCTTGAGTGATTATCGATCACGATCAGGTTAAACCTGAAATCAGCTTCCTGTGAGAGGACCGAGTTAATGGCATCTCCTATTGTCTTTACCCTGTTCCTGACGGGGATAATAACCGAGGCTTCAAAGTGAAATTCTTCCGCGTCAAAGCTAATGTCGCTGAATTCAGGCTTCAGCCACCCTTTTATCCTTTTCAGGTGAATAGTGCAGGCTTTTTCCATCTCGATCTGAACCTCCCTGTTAAGCGGGTCAACATAGTCAAACTGTTTCTCTCCCGATAAACGGGTATCAGGTTCCATCTCCGTATAAAGCATTTCAGGTATCCTGACAATCGAATGACGTTCAGAAATTTTGAGCCTCAGATCATACAATCCTGCAAACATGAAATCCTCATCCATTTCGCGGCATGCTTCCCTGAAAGCCGAAGTTTTGAACAGCATTACCGATCCGAAATTGAAATCATCGCGAAGGCTTCCCTTCTGATAATCGATTACAGGGTGAGGCGTGAGCTGGTCGTTTTTATTCTCGAAATAGTCTGAATACACCATTCCAGCATCAGTATCGTCGCAGACCTGCATCATCCTCTGCAGGGCGAACTGGCCAACCTGGAGTGGAAACGGCTTAATATAAACCAGGATGTATTCAGTACCAGCCAAAGCTGCCATTTCCCTGACAGTAGCAGTGGAAACTATCCCTTCAGATTTCAGGAATTTCGTATCAGGACAACAAGTGGAGCCCCGCGGGTCCTCAAAGCCGACAATTACAATGCTTTCGACCACTTCTGATTTCCTCAGAGATACGGCTGTTTTGCAAAGCCACTGTGTGTCTTTATAAAGTATAAAGGATGTGATTGGTTTTTCCATATTATATTATTTCTTACTTAAAAATTCAAGAATCTGATTCATTAGCATATCCCTTTCTTTGTCATCCGGGATGGATTCGAACGGGAAGCCCGTTATAACATTGTTATAACCTCCCCTGAAGGCTATTCCGGCTGATGCATTGTTCTCGGCATATCTGAAGGCGCAGACTGCTCCATTCCCGGAGGGTTCAATTGCATCCGGAGCTTCGACTGTATAGACCGAAGGCGAATAACCGGAATTGAAGCTGAAAAATCCCCTGAAATGAGGTCTTGCGTAATCAGTAGCATAAACCTTTCCTGTCCTTACGGCATGTCGGGTGCGGGGTATGAAATGGAGTGTGCTTTCTGCAAACCTCAAAGCAGTTGAATCTTTTCCTGCAAGCAGGTCTGATCCGATATAGGCCCCTGACATAAACACTGATCTTCCCTCCCCGGTCACCTTCCTGATCATTTCCATGAATTCAGGAGTGTAAATCCTGAACTCGATCCTGGATGTGTCCCTGAAAAAGGGAGTTGATTTTTCTTCACCGAAAATTATATCTATTATATCTGATCCGCCAGCACAATCACCCGTTGATTCAAAATGTTCGTCGGATACTGAAGAAAAGGAATATCCGGCTGCCATTATTGACCGGCCGTGGATATAAGGGAAGTTGAATGTATTTCCCGGAACAACCTTTCCTGTCATATCGGAATATGATGCTCCCCAGCCCGGGGAATCATCATCGAGCCAAATATTTTTACGGTCAAAATCGTACTGATCCCCTATAGTGATAATATCGTGGTGATACGGAACCCCGCGGTCATTCCACCATGCAATGCCCGAGATCCCGTTATCGGTCCACGAAGGACCGCAAACACGGTCAAAACCATTTACAACCAGAACATTCCCTTTACTTTGACTGTTGATACCAACCGACAGCTCCTCTGAGTCAAAACTTTCTCCTCCATTGTTCAAAGCCGTAACCTTAAAGGAATAAATGGTATCGTAAGCCGGAAGTTCCATTTCGAATATTGAATCGCGAACAAGCAGACCGTTATCGAAACCATTATCGCCCTGCCTCGAATAGACCATAAACCTGTCGGGAGTGGATGTAGGCTCACCTGCTTCAGTCACAGGCTGCCATGAGAGCCTGATCTTTTTCCCGCCCAGGAGTGTGATTGCAAAACCTTTAACAGGAAGAGGTTGCACCACATACTGCCGGTTTTCTGTAAATGACAGGTATTTAAGAATCCCCTTGTAAATCGACCGGGAGACGCTGAACCTGAACCGCGGATCAATGTTATACTTCATATCAGCCAGATTCTGATGAGAGAGAAGCTCAAGAAGCATTGAAGTCACATCCGGACGTCTCACCTCAGAATAGGGCCTGTCCCACAGTCCTCTCCTGGTCCATTCCGGCTCATAATCCCTTCTTATGTCTTCCACGATCTGAGACTGGACTATATCCGACAGCTCCCTCGACGACATCCGCGAGACTCCCGAAGAATATCTGCCTTCGTCGACCGTGGTGTAAAAAATGGCAAGACTGCCGATAATTGAATCGCCCGGTGTAACACCGGCATCGGAGTGAAATGCAAGTGAAAGGTCGATGGGTAAACCAAGTCCTCCCCGACCGTCTTTCGCCTCCGGCGAATACGGATCGCCCATCAGGTAATTCACCCACAAGCCTCTTGACTGGTAATCGTCGTTATAGTCGTTTCTGTTATTGTTCGGAGTATAGACCAGAGTGTCGGGCATACCGGCATACTGCATCCAATATCTTGAGGCCTCAATAAACCTTGGCATTCCGCTTATTTTCCAGGAGTGGTCCGTTTCTACTGTTATCTTATTCTTTTCAGGATCGCTGGTCCCGTCAGACAACGACGGCCGGTTTTTTAATATCTCTCCTGAAGGTCTGCGGGCAACATTACCCATTCCTCCGCCGAACTTCACGGCGTCAAGGGCAAGATAGCCCGATGCGCCTTCGTTGCAGCTTACAATAACCGAACCCCTGCCTGGATTTCTACCCTTGTCGAAATTGAAGGTTCCCAGGTAAATCCATGTTTCCCCTCCCATCGTCTGATCGACGACCTTAACCGTCTCACCGCCGGTATGACATACAGAATAAAGGGCTTCTTCAGTGTTATCACGAAACAAAGGATACGAAACATAGACTGCATAATCACCTTTTTCAGGAATATCAGGAATATAAATGGCTGTATCATCAATTACCCTCAGGGATGTTCCTTTTCTGAAAGGATTGAATCCGGTAAATATCGTATCGGCAAGAAGGAAGCCTTTTTGCACTACACTCAAGCTCCTGCCTGAAGATAGCCGGAACAGGGAACTGTCCGATGAACGATCATTATCAACAATTACTTCGTTTGTCTGGATATCCCTTTCGCGGGGAATGAAAACATTTGCACCCGCCCTCTCAAGCATAGGAACCAGATATGAGAGAACATAACCCGTTATGGAAACATCCTCAACAGTGCCGAATAGTTTTGCACGCTGAAATTCCCAGCGGTCGAGCGACATTTCGTAATAGTACCCATGACTGTTCCAGAGGGCGATGGAGTTGCCGTAAAGACCTGCGGATGGCTGGCCGGCAGACAGTTTTTTCACCAGGATCCTTTTTTCGCGATCAGCAACCTGGAACCACGACGAATCGACAGGGAAGTCCTTCCGGAAGTAGTTCGGAACGAGCTGTTCTATCCGGTAGGTATTTGTAATAAGCTCAATATCGTATTTCCTGAATTTTCTTCCGAGTGAACTGACTATTGATTCCCTGAAGAGCCTGCAGTTTTCCTCCCTGAAGGGGTAGTATGAAAGTCCGGGTGAA
>JAFGXK010000063.1 GCA_016936695.1 Bacteroidales bacterium
AACAATTTGATAGCATCGCGACTCACCCCCCTACCCTCCATAATGGGGGCCGTAAATGATTTATACTGTATATCTTAAATTATAAACATAAAAGGAAAAGCAATCATGGTTACAGTTTTCAAGGCCCCCTTTAGGGGGTTTGGGGGTAAAACATGCAGGCATCATCCCATTAAAATAAAAATTATATACTGATGAAATACAGTTACATCCTTTCAGTCATAATGGTGTTATCCATTACTGCTTCTGCATTCTCACAGGATTTTGAAATTGGAGGGAACAGCCTCCGTATCGAAACCGGCTACGCATTCACCGGATCAGGCGATCTTGATGGCTTTTGCTATTACAACGAGTTTATCCAGCCGCTAAATAGCTGGTTCAGTGTCGCTCCTTCTATAGGATTCTACAGTTTTTTCGGGGACGATGAAGATATTGAACTTCTGAAGGATGTGAAATCTGCCGGTCTCGATCTGACAGGATATTTCTATCCGGTCAGGACGGATATTTTCGATCTGGAGGCCGGACTGGGATTCTATGTCAGGAGGTGGCACTGGGTTGTGGCCACCGGTCCGGATGTTGAATACAGTTCATCGGAACTCCACCTGTCCGGAAGTTCCCATGGTGATTATTTCGTAGCCGCCCCCGGCTACACCGTTTCCCTCGGAGCCATCATGAAAACCAGTCCCCGAACCGGCATCAGCCTCAAAGGCGTCTACCAGAACGACACCAGGGGGATTGTGGTGGCCACGGTGAGAGCGGGTCTCAACATCTGGTTCTGATTATCCATTCATTAACCGCCTGTTTATATCTATGTAAATACCATGTTATCAATACGATTATTATATGATTTCACCGGGGCACAGGCCGCACCTCCGGAGCGGTTGGCATCATTCGTATCGCGGGAGAGCTATAAACAGGATGCGCCCACGGCGCAGTGGAACATGGCTAACATACCCTGGCATTATACGGCATGCTCCGAACCGCATGGGTGCAACAATCAGGAGGCTCATCATAAACAACATAAGTTCAAAGAGGAATACCTGGAACTTCTTGGAAGATTCGAAGTCGATTACAATCCCGAATACCTGTTCGACTGGATCATGTGAAACGATCCTTTCAGGTACAGGTTACTCACAATTCTATTTTATCCGCTTTTTAAATAATATTACCGTAATGAAGTCAGTTATATTATGAGCTATTAATAAGGCTCTTGATAATTAATTGATATGGTGATGCGGAATTATGCCTGGTTATTATTGATTATCTTCCTCTTTCCCTCCTGCACCGAAGAGCCGGAGAAAAACCGCCTCCTTGAGGCAACTATCAACGGCCAGCTCTACACCTTCAACGGCATCGCCAGAAAATACAACGATTATACCGCCGGTCAGAAGACCGGCATCGAATACCGGGTCTTCAACAACGAGTTCAACTCTCTCAGCATCGAAGCCTACGATGATACCTTCACCAAAGTAACCTTTACCTTCCCGGAATTCACCGCCACCTGGAAATTGGATCTCGGAGGCGGCCGGTCCCTTACCTATAACGCCGTATCCGGACAATTCCGCATCCTTGGAACCGAACATGGAAACCTTCGCGGCGACTTCTCCTTCAAGGTGAAAAACATCGCCGATCCCCTCGACTCCCTCATGATAACCGACGGCTACTTCGATATCTTCCTGGAAGAATCGGACAGGATGTTCTAGAAAGAAAGGCACAGGGCGAAGGGCGCAGGGCGCAGGGCGCAGTTTATAGAAGATCCCCGGAGGAAAATCAGCGAACTCCGGGGACCCGAGGGGTCAGGGCGACCCATCCGCTTTGCACGGATTAACCAGGTACGAGGATATTGGCAGCGAGACGTACCCGTAAAACTAAATTGCAAACACCTATCCTAAACAAATTCCTTCTCCATCACATACGACTTCTTTGACGGACTGTATCTTATGTCCCGGCCTTCCCCGCGGATCTCGCTTACTATCCGCTTGACCGTCCTTTTACTGACATTGAACCTGAATGCAAGATCATCAGGCGAACCGGTACTTTGCATATCGGCCAGCTTAAGGATCCTGACTTTCAGATTTTCTCTGTAAATCCTTGTCATAACCCAATAAATTTAAATTAGCACGCACTGACTTTCAACAATAAACATAGCAAATAATCAGGAATTTACCAAAAAAATTTAGAATTATTTTTCGAAATATTTTGTTGGATTAATATTTTTAGGTGGAATTGCTACTTTTTTGCAAAACCGACAGAATTACTGGGAATTTTTTGCTCCAAAAACTTCATGGTGAGCAGGGTCATCCCGAGGCGACCAAAGGAGCCGAAGGGATCTTTATCTTTTAACCAGGAATCAAAAAGTTTTAAACACGGAGTTCCACGGAGTTAAAAGCTGAGTCGCACGGAGTTGGAGTCATGCGGTCATGCGGTCATGCAGTCATGCAGTCGCTAAGTCTTTCAGTCCCTCCTCTTCTCCCCCTCTTTCCTAATACCTCCCCGCCTGCTTCCTGAACATCTCCCAATACCTCCCCTTCTTCTTCATCAGCTCCTCATGCGACCCGGTTTCGGTAATGCTTCCGTGTTCCAGCACGATTATCCTGTCAGCCAGGGTTACATTGGTAAACCTGTGAGTTATAAGAATGGAGGTACGTCCGTTGACTATCTCCCGGAAACGGCTGAAGATCTCATACTCGGTATCCGCATCGAGCGCACTGGAGGGCTCATCGAGTATCAGAACCGGCGACTCGCGGAACAGGGCCCTCGCAAGCGCTATCTTCTGCCACTCGCCCCAGCTTAGCTCCCTGCTGTCGTCAAAGAGGGTCCCGATGGTGGTTTCGTAGCCCTTCGGCAGATTGTTCAGCAGTTCATGAACACCCGATTTTGAGGCGGCTTTCCTGATCTTCTCATCCGGGTCCGGCGCATCAATATTTCCCATCCTGATGTTCTCCCCGGCCGGAAGGTTATATAACATGAAATCCTGAAAAACAACCGAAAAGAAAAGCCTGAACTGATCAGGATCCATCGTCTTAATGTCATTTCCGTCCCACCTCACACTGCCTGTATCCGGATCGTAAAGACGGGTGAGCAGCCTCACAAGGGTGCTTTTCCCGGCTCCGTTGGGACCTACCAGCGCAATTATCTCACCTTTTTTAATCTCAAACGAAACCTTGTTTAAGGTTGCATAGTCATTCCCGGGATAGGTGAACGAAATATCGTCCACTTTAATCCCCGTCTTTAGCTCGGAGGGAACCGTAACCGGCGGATTTGCCACTACGCTTTCCTTCAGATCGAGGAATTCGAATGTGTCGCCTATATATAGTCCGTCTTCATATAGCCCGGCTACCGAGACGAAAAGATCCTTTATGTAGGTCATCCCCTGCCTGAATGCCAGCAGGAACATGGCCATCTGACCCAGACTGAGATCTCCGGACACCGTACGCCGGGCTATCACCAGGAGCAGTACGAGTATTGCAGATGCCTTGACCACATCCGTTATCAGTTCAATGACTGTCCTTTTTCTGAGGATGTTCAGTTCTTCTTCCTTCTGCTTGTTAAAGGATTTCTTAAACAGCGAGATGAAGTAATTCCCCAGACCGAACAGCCTTATCTCCCTTGATGGCCTGTCGCCGGTAAGGAGCCAGCTGAAATACGCCGACTTCCTGGCTTCGGGTGTTTGTTCCCTCTGAAAGTGATAAAGAATGTCGGCATAGTGCAGCCTGAGCCATATCCCCGGGATGTTTACCACCAGCAGCAGGACAGCAGCTCCCCAGTGCAGGGTGAACAGAAGTCCGGCCATCAGCAGCAGCGACAGCATCCCCCTGAACATCGCAACAATATTGTTGAGTATGTTGTTTGGCCTCCATGGTGCTTCGGAGGTTGCCCTCGACAGACAGTCGTAATATCCGGGATGCTCAAAGTTGATAAGATCGAGCCTTACAGCCTTCGAATGAAGCAGGTTGTACATATACCCCTCGAGCTTCACCGACTGCTTGCTGCGTACAAAGTTGCCCGAATCGGAACAGACTTCATCCAGGAAGTAAACGACAACCACTGCAATCACCATCGGCACTATATTGGCCGCTCCCGTGCCGGCCTGAGCAGCATTGGTTATTTCATCTATAAGAAGCTTTATAAGCCAGACGAGGGCGAGGGGAAGAATACTCTGCAGAACCGAGATCACGATGTTCACCGTGGCCCACCCGGGTGCGCTGTCCCAGACAAGGGCAAGGGCTTTTCTGAATAGTCTGATCTTTCCTTTCATACAGGGCAGGTTTCAGATGCTCCGCCAAGACAGAAGCCTCTTCACCCTGTAAATTTGCGAAATTATCCGTACCAATATCCTGTTTCGTCGGTAATTCGGCTTGATACCGGCATATTTGTGCTGAGGCACCGGTTTTCCTTCCGGATATTCTATCCTGACAACCTTCCCCGCGATCTGTTCAAAGACTATGGGATCATCCTCGCCCATACAGCTGTCGCCGCGTGTGACGTAATGCATTTGCATCTTCTGCGTGTAAGCATTCACCAGCCGGTGCACAACGATCCCCGTGTCTCTTTTCCAGGCGATTATCTCACCAGGACGGGGTTTTGCTCCCGGTTCGTAGGGTTCGATGAATATTACCGATCCTGATTTTATTGAAGGGTGCATGCTCATGCCATCGGCCCTGACCCTGATGGTCTTTCCTTCGGCAAGAAGCATGAATCCGATATCCTTGAGTACGGTATGGGAAAGGGTGTTACTGGTCATTCCGGAGAATGTATTCTATTACGCTCCTGTCGGGACGGAATGAAAGGGTAGACACCGGAACCTTTGAACACATCATAGAGACGGATCCAAGGAAGCGCGCTATCATATCCTGACTGTAATTATGCTGGATGCAGTTGGCAACTACCATGCTGACGGCCGATGCTTCCCTTATCTGTATCATCTCGTTATTATCTCCGTGACTGATGAGGAAGATCCTGTCGATGGGAGCGCTTCTGGGTACATCATTCCTGTAAACGGGAGTGTTGTGCATCCTGTATATCCCGCCGGTGTTTCTTATTATCAGCCTGTCGTCATGGATGACCTGAGCGCCTATATTGTCCCACAATAACGACATCGTTGTCTTGCCTTTGCCCGAAACCCCGCTGAACAGATATCCACGTCCATTGTACGATATTCCCGATGCATGGATCATAATGTCGGCATTGATGGCCGTGAGATAGTAAAGGATCAGTCCGTCGAGCGGGTACTCCATAGGATCGGTGCTCCAGCCTGCATTCTCGATATAAAGGTCCCATTCTCTCAGTGCAAGAGACAGTTTCAAGGTTGCCTTTTTACCTGGAGAATCAGGGAAATTCGTAATTATAAGAAGATCGCCGTTCTGCTTGTAAACACTCCAGAAATTATCACTTTTTGTTACCTTATAGCCTTTTACCTCAACAACATAGGGAGCCACAAAGAGTCTTTCGGCATCCTCATCGGGTCTGACTCTTCCATGATGGACCCTGATAAGGACATCATAATCCATGGCTCTTACAATACTCTGAAGAAAGCGGGGAGAAGGAACCAGATCGGGACCGTCTTCCTGGGATTCGAGCCTGATATTGTACCCGGCTATGTTAAGAGTATATTCTCTCATTCTTATTGCTGGCTGTTTCAGCATGTTGTAAAAGCCCACACTGCTTTCCCGGTAACCTACACTGTTGTACACTTCAGAAAGTTTTCAATTAAACGTAATCTCTGAAGGATAACGTGAGGAAGGGGAATTTATTATTCTAAATGTTGATGATGAGATATTTACTCATGTCGCTCATGAAAGAATTGACGTCTGACTCAGCCACACCCCTGTCGACATTGTATTCTTCGACCAGCGCATCGACTATTTCGCCTGTGCTTCTCTTCCCGTCGATCAGTTCCCAGATGAAGGCTCCTGATTCGTTCAGGGTGTAAACACTGTTCATATCGGCGATGTTATTCGCCACAGGTATAAGCACATACTCGCTGCCCGTCTTACGGGTGACTATGTTCGGGGAATGGGAATATACCGGTCCGTTTGTCGTCAACTTATTCATAACTAAAGCACAAATGTATTAAAATAAACGGTTCGATTTCTTACCTTCGCGAAAACCAAATATTATGGGAAGAAAGAACACCAGGAGCAAGGCTAAGGAGCCATACCGGGGGAAGAAAAAATCGAAGTCCGGCGGCAGACACGATGAGAGGATATATATTACCGGAACCGTCGATATGACGAGGATGGGATACGGATTCATCACCTCCGACGACATGGAGGATGATGTTTTCGTTGCTGCAAGGAACCTGAACACCGCCCTTCATGGAGATAAAGTGAAAGTATGGCTTTATGCCAGGAGAAAAGGGTCCAGACCCGAAGGTGAGGTTGTGGAGATACTGGAACGATGGAGAACCAGCTTCGTCGGCACCCTTGAGGTAATGCCCGGTTTTGCATTCCTCATGCCCGATAACAAGAATATGCCTTTTGACATCTTCATCCCGACGTCGGCTCTTAAGGGCGGAAAACAGGGACAAAAGGCCGTTGCAAGGATTGTCGAATGGAAACCCAGCTCCAAAAATCCGGTAGGGGAGATTATTAATGTTCTCGGTGAGCCAGGACTTCACTCGACCGAGATGCATGCAATACTTGCTGAATTCGAGCTGCCTTATACTTTCACTGAGGAGGTTGAGAATGATGCAGCCCGCATCAACGGTGAAATAACTGAAAAGGATATCCGCGACAGAAGGGATTTCAGGGATGTGCCCACTTTCACCATCGATCCGGCTGATGCCAAGGATTTCGATGATGCCCTGTCACTGAGGAAACTTGAGAACGGAAACTGGGAAGTTGGAATTCATATTGCAGATGTCACTTATTATGTGCGACCCGGATCGCTGACCGAGGATGAGGCAAAACAAAGGGCTACATCGGTCTACCTGGTCGACCGGGTGGTACCGATGCTTCCCGAACGACTTTCAAATGAGATCTGTTCACTTCGTCCGGCTGAGGATAAGCTTACTTATTCGGCTGTCTTTGAACTTGATGAGAAGGCAGAGGTGCTGAACGAGTGGTTCGGCCGGACAATAATCAATTCCGACAGGCGATTCTCGTACAACGAAGCCCAGATGGTTATTGATACGGGCGATGGCGACATGAAAGAGCAGATACTTCTTCTTCACGACCTTGCACAGAAACTGAGAGCAAAACGTTTTGCATACGGAGCCTTTTCATTCGAGAGGTCGGAGGTGCAGTTCGAACTCGACGAGAATGGCAAACCTCTGGGAGTGAAATTCAGGGATATGGGAACAGCAAACCAGCTGATTGAGGAGTTCATGCTCCTGGCTAACCGGCGGGTGGCGGAATATGTGGGGAAAAAGCTTCGCGGAAAAACATTTGTCTACAGGATTCACGATAAACCCGATCCGGAAAAGATATCCAATTTCAGGACCTTCATAACCCGCTTCGGATATAAGCTTACATCCGATGAGAACAATCTTCCAAAGGCAATGAACAGGCTGATGAAGGAAGTTGCAGGCAGGAGCGAGCAAAACATCATCGAGACCATAGCACTCAGGGCAATGGCAAAGGCAGTTTATTCAACCGACAACATAGGACACTACGGACTTGCTTTCAAGCACTACACCCATTTCACCTCACCGATCCGGAGGTATCCCGATATGATGGTGCACCGGCTGCTCACCGCCTACCTGAACCACGATGATCCCGGAAACAAGGAGAAAATCGGGAAACTCTGTGACCACTCCTCAAAAATGGAACGTGTGGCTGCTGAAGCTGAAAGGGCTTCGGTGAAGTACAAACAGGTGGAGTTCATGAGCGATAAGCTGGGACAGGCTTTCGACGGAGTCATCTCGGGCGTTACCGAATGGGGCATCTACGTGGAGATCATCGAGAACCAGTGCGAGGGGATGGTGAGCGTCAGGGATCTGACGGATGATTATTATGAATACGATGAGGAGAACTACTGTATCCGTGGAAAATCGACAGGAAAACTGTATACACTCGGCGACAGGATTAAGGTAGAAGTGGTAAAGGCCGACCTGCAGAAGAAGCAGCTGGATTTCAGGTTTGCGTGAGGCTTGAGGCGCGAAGAAGAAGAAGGTTCTCGCAGATTTACGCAGATTGAAATCCGCAGATTAGCGCAGAGAAACGACCGCAGGACTGCAGGACAGCAAGACCGCAAGACGTTTTCAGTAGCAATTCACGTCGCTCTCTGATCATTCTCAATAAGAGCCAGTAAAGCCTCGGCAGCCGATTCCTGCGGAATATTTTTAAGCACCTGGGTTGTTCCCCGGTAGATATGCACCTTCCCGTTCCCTGCTCCAACATATCCGTAATCCGCATCGGCCATCTCGCCCGGACCGTTCACGATGCATCCCATCACCGCGATCTTCAATCCTGTAAGGTGACCGGTCACAGCCTTCACCTCCCTTACCGCCTCCTGCAGGTCGAACTTTGTCCGGCCGCAGGTGGGACACGACAGGTAAACCACACGGGTGATCCTTGCCCCGGTTGACTGCAGAATTGAAAATGAAAGCTCTTTCAGCTTGTCTCCTTTGATTTTTCCCCTGTTCGTGATGCATATTCCATCGGCCTGACGGGTGATGAAATATCTTCCAAGAAGGGCGGCTGAATCGATGGCCAGTTTTTCAGGATCATCCTCATTGAATTCGCCGTTCAGGATAATATCCTCATTATTAAAGATATCAGAGGAAGGAAAATTGCTTTTTGACAACGTTATAACATTGTTATAACATTGATTTTGCTCTCCAAAAAACTTGCCGTCATTATTAGTCACCACTTCCGGCTTGTATGGCCTGGTGTGTGTCTTGAAATCGAGGATGCTGTCGGGAAAGGTCACCCGTCCGGCCGGACCTGCAAGGAAATTCAGGATTTCCCTGGCCACCGGGATCTCTTTTTCGGGAGCTTCCGACAGCGAGACTCTGATCGTATCACCAATACCTTCAGCCAGCAGAGCCCCGATGCCGGCTGCGGATCTGATCCTTCCGTCCTCGCCTTCGCCTGCCTCGGTCACGCCAAGGTGAAGAGGATACGCAAATCCTTCTTCCTTCATCAGCTCAACCAGCCGGCGGGTTGACTTTAGCATGATACCGGTGTCGCTCGATTTCATGGACAGTACCAGCTTGTGAAAATTTTCCGCCCGGAATATTCTTATGAATTCCATGGCCGACACTGCCATTCCTTCCGGTGTGTTGCCGTAGCGGGTCATGATCCTGTCGGACAGCGAACCGTGGTTGACACCTATTCTGACAGCCGTGCCGTGTTCGTGGCAGATGTTGATCAGCGGGAGTATCCTTGAGTGAATCCTTTCGAGTTCCTCGCGGTATTCCTGTTCGGAGAACTCGACTTTTATGAATGATGCTCTTTTGTCGGCGTAGTTTCCAGGGTTAACCCTTACCTTTTCGACGATTCTCGCTGCAAGTTCAGCAGCCGATGGGTTGAAATGGATATCAGCAACAAGCGGCGTCTCAAATCCGGCCTTTCTTAGTTCCGATTTGATGTTGGAAAGGTTCTCCGCCTCTCTCATCCCCTGGGCCGTCAGCCGTACAAGATCAGCACCCGCCTCAATAATGCGGATGCACTGTGCGACAGAGGCTTTGGTGTCGAGGGTGTCGGTGTTGGTCATTGACTGTATCCGGACGGGATGTGTTCCGCCAAGTGGCAGTTTACCAATAAAAACAGGTGCAGAAACATACCCCCCAAAGATCCCCTCCTCCGGAGGGGTAGGGGTGAGTTCTCCAAGGATCCCCTCCTTCGGAGGGGTAGGGGTGAGCTTTCCAAGGATCCCCTCCTCCGGAGGGGTAGGGGTGGGTTTCTTTTCTTCCTCCTCCCCGGAGGAAATTAAACTGGGTTCATTCCTTCTTATCCAATCCTCAATCACCCTCAAAACATTCCCCATATCCTTTTTAACCTCTATATCCTCAAACCTTAAAAAACGAACCCCCAGTTTCTCCAGATTCCTTTGTCTCACCTCATCATCGTCATATTTGAAAATATGTGTATCACCATCTATCTCAACGGCCAGATTTAATTCCTTGCAAAAGAAATCAACAATGTAATTACCAATAGGAATCTGACGGTCAAAATCATAACCAGCCATCTGTTTATTTTTCAGTTCGATCCAGAGTAAAACCTCCGACAAAGTCATGTTCTTTCTAAGCTGACTTGCCAGATCTTTCAGTTCCGGATTGTATGGTATGATTTTACGTTTTATCGACATATAATTATTTGTATAATAATTATTTACCCACCCCTACCCCTCCGAGGAGGGGATCCTTGTTGTTCAGCCCTGTGCTCTGCCTTCAGCTTTTCTTACTCTCTCTCACTCTCCCTCACACGCTGTCTTTACCCACCCCTGCCCCTCCGAGGAGGGGATCCTTGTTGTTCAGCCCTGTGCTCTGCCTTCTGCTTTTCTTACTCGCTC
>JAFGXK010000064.1 GCA_016936695.1 Bacteroidales bacterium
ACCCAGGCCAAGATCAATATTGTCATTTTCCAGAGGATAGAGATCATAAGCAACTTCTTCATAAGGATGTGCTTCAAGCAGAGCTTTTACCACCTTATCCCTCGTATGGGAAAACAACACTGTTTCAAACCTTGTCTCATTTTCGAAATGCATCTGCCCCTTCTCCCCGGCAAAGGGATTGGTCCCCTCTCCTGCCCTGAAACTGCCAGTGCCGGATACTACGAAACCGCAACGGTCATAATTTCCTATTAATCCGGCACCTGCACTGAAAACCGCATCCCTTACCCTGTCAAGATGGTCGCCAGGAACAAATGTAACAAGCTTCATGAGTCTGTCCTTCAGTGGCTGCAGGACCCTAAGATCTGACAGGCCGAGTCGTTCAGCCATTTTCCCGCTGACCCCTTTGCTCAACATATCGAGGTTGGTGTGAGAGGAATAGATTACAATATCATTTTTTATTGCTCCGGCTATTATTCTTTCAGCAGGGGTACTCCAGGAGAGTTTCTTCAGTCCGTTGAAAATTACAGGGTGATGAGAAATAATTATCCCGCAATCGTTGCTTATTGCTTCCCCGAGAACCTCCTCCGTCACATCGAGGGAAAGCAGTGCTGCACTTATCTCTTTTTCCGGGTGGCCGACCTGAAGTCCTGAATTATCATAGCTTTCCTGAAGCGAAAGAGGAACAACAGTATCGAGATATGAACATAATTCTCCTGCCTTCATTTCAAATGCTATCCCTTAGTTCAATAAGAAGACTCCTGATATTTTTCAACGATTCACTGATCTCATAAACATGGCCGGTCTCATCCCATTTTCCTGAGAGCTTCTTCTTAACCCCGGCAATGGTCATGCCTTCCTCTTTGAGAAAACGATGAATGATAGTAAGATTTTTAACATCATTTGAAGTAAACATCCTGTTGCCCTTTTTATTCTTCATGGGCTTCAGTATTCTGAACTCATTTTCCCAGAATCTTACTGTGGAAACAGGAACGCCGAGCATTCCGGAAACCTCCCCTATTGAATAATAGAGTTTCTCAATTTTCTTCTCCCTGTACGGCATGGTATTGTACTATCATCAATCGAACGACTGCCCCGTTTTAGATGCAATCTCGATCATTTTTTCGTATTCGGCGGCTGAAAGATCGTTAAAGAAGTAATTGACCGGATCGACATTCTGTCCGTTGAGCTTTATCTCATAATGAAGATGTGGTGCAATTGACAAACCCGTATTGCCTACATAACCAATCACTTCACCCCTGTGAACTTTCTGACCCGGCTTGACTGAAAAGCTGTCGAGATGAGCATAAACCGATGAGTATCCAAATCCATGGTTGATGACAATGTAGTTTCCCATCCCCCTCTTTCCGGAATTCACCGATTCTATAGTGCCGTCTCCTGAAGAATATACTTCAGTGCCAAGCGGCGCAGTGAAATCCATACCTGCATGAAACTTACTGATCTTGTAAATGGGGTGTATCCTTAAGCCGAATCCTGAAGCTATTCTGGTCAGATCTTTTGATGAAATCGGAATTATTGCAGGAATCGACCTCAGCATATTTTCCTTTTCCCTCGACAATAATATAAGCTCATCAAAAGACTTTGACTGAATATATACCTTTTTCCTTATTCCGTCAAGCCGTTTGGCCGTCTCGATAACCAGCCGTGAATTGTTATAACCCTCAAGCTCATCGTACCGGTTCACTCCGCCTATTCCTGCCTGCCTCTGGGTAGGCTGGATGGGTTCTGCCCCGAATATGGTCCTGTATAAATTATCATCTGTCTCCTGAAGATGCTCGATCACCTTCTCGAGATTGGCCATTTCCCTGTGGATGAGGTCATACTGAAGAGATAACTGTTCTATCTCTCTCTTCAGTGCTTTTTCCTTGGGTGTGTCAAAAAAGAGGCCGAAAAGGAAATTGAAAACTACGGCAATCATTATGGATCCGATCAGAATCGCAAGCGTCCTGAGAAATATATCCCTGACTCCCAAACTTATCCTGTCAAAGCTCAGCGATTCAGGATTGAATTTGTACTTCGGATTCTTCATTACCCGGCAAAGATAAATATTTCAATATACAAATGAAACCTGTCCGGCGAAATGATCCGGCAGAATAGCCACAAATATTCAATTACGGCTATCTTAACCTGGAATGAGCAGTCAGAGTCTGAATCATATCGAAATACTCGTCCTCAGTCAGATCGTTATTGAAATAATAGAGAGGATTCTTGTGCTGACCAAAGAGGTCAATCTGATAGTGAAGGTGAGGACCCGATGAAGTGCCGGTGCTTCCGCTCAAACCCAAAAGATCGCCTCTCTTAACGTTAAGCCCCTCAGTCACTTTTATAGCACTGAGATGACCATAGGTAGTACGATAGCCGTATCCGTGATCGACCACAACACAATTACCGAAACCGCCATTCCAGCCGGCATCAATCACAGTGCCCGATCCGGTGGCATATACTTTTGTTCCGTGAGGAGTGCTGAAATCCTGACCATGATGCCATTGCGGAGTTCCGAGAACAGGATGCTTTTCCCTGAATTTAAGCCCGTCACCAAGTCTGTATATCACATTGACAGGACTGATCATCGGAAGATACTCCATCTGTCGCTTCCACTCGTTTTTCTGTTCCTCTATTGCCCTGAAAGATTCCAGTTGTATCGTGGCCCGGTTCTTTATCTCATCAACTTTTCGGCGCGATCCGAGAAGCAGTGGAGTGTTGAAGAAACCTTCCAGTTCCTCATACCTGCTTACACCTCCTGTTCCCATCTTCCTGATGGAGGCAGGTATTGAATCCATCTCCAGAACCGGTCTGTACCGGTTCCCGTCGGACAACTCCAGATCATCAAGGGAACGCAGGGCATTGTCAATACTCCTTTCCAATATTGAGTATTTCAACTTTAGGCTTTCAATCTCCTGATTAAGAGTCTTTTCCTTTGGCGAACCAAACATTCTGTTAAAAAGGGAGGTATATAATATTGTTATTGCAACTGCCACAATCATAAAAATGGTGAACCTTAGGAGCTTCCCCTTCCATGGCACTTTTACCCGCTTGTACTGCAGATCTGACGGATCAAGAAAATATTTTCGGCTGAACATTAACTGCCTTGGTTTTTGTATGCTGAGAGTGGCAAATCTAAACAAATAAATTAATTTTACAAACTTAAAATTTCGTTTCTTATTGTTTAATTATATGCCATTACCATTAAAATCCAACGATCTGAGAAAGTTATTCTTTGATTTTTTTAAGTCAAAAGAGCATCTGATAGTCCCCTCTGCCCCCATGGTCATGAAGAATGATCCCACACTCATGTTCACCAACGCGGGCATGAATCAGTTCAAGGATATTTTTCTGGGAAACCAGGTACCTCAAAGTAAAAGAATAGCAAATAGCCAGAAATGCCTGCGCGTTTCGGGTAAACACAACGACCTCGAGGAAGTAGGCCACGATACATACCATCATACCATGTTCGAAATGCTTGGAAACTGGTCTTTTGGCGACTACTTTAAAAAAGAGGCGATTGAATGGGCATGGGAGTTTCTCGTCAAAAACCTGGGAATTCCGGAGGACAGGATTTATGCAACGGTATTTGAGGGAAGCCCTGACGAGGATGTTGCGAGGGATGATGAAGCTTACGAATGCTGGGAAAAATGCTTTACATCACCGGAGGGAAGAATCCTCAATGGCTCAAAAAAAGATAATTTCTGGGAAATGGGGGAAACAGGTCCGTGCGGACCCTGTTCCGAAATCCATGTGGATATCCGGGACGATGCTGAAAGGAACGATATCCCCGGTTATGAACTGGTAAACAAAGGAAATCCCCAGGTAATTGAGATATGGAATCTTGTCTTCATTCAATACAACCGCCTGACAAACGGCAAACTGGAGATTCTCCCGGCACAGCATGTTGATACGGGGATGGGATTTGAGAGGCTCTGCATGGTCGTTCAGGGTAAGAAATCAAATTATGACAGTGATATCTTCCAATCAATAATTTCGCGGATAACCGAAATCACGGGGAAAAAATACGGGGTGAGCGATAACCTGGATATTGCACTCAGGGTGATAGCCGACCACCTCAGGGCAATTGCCTTTTCCATAGCCGACGGTCAGTTGCCATCGAACAACAGGGCCGGCTATGTTATTAGAAGAATCCTCCGCAGAGCCGTGAGATACGGTTACAACCACCTGGGAATGGAAGAACCATTTCTTCATAAGCTGGTTCCGGACCTTGCTGAAGTTATGGGAGATACATACCCTGAACTGAGAAACGCAAGTGAAAATATTACCAGGGTGATCCTCGAGGAAGAGACATCTTTCCTCAAAACACTCGGAAAAGGAATTAAACTGATTGAGAAAAAAATCGAAGAGCTCAGGAAAGAAGGGAGTGACACCCTCCCCGGGAAATCGGCTTTCGAGCTTTACGATACTTTCGGCTTTCCGGTTGACCTGACTCAGCTTATACTTAAAGAAAATGGAATAAAGACTGATATCAAAGGCTTTGAGCATGAAATGAAGGGACAAAAGAACAGATCGAGGGAAGATGCGACTGTTGAGGCCGGCGACTGGATCGTTTTAAGAGAAACAGGCGAAACTGTCTTTACAGGTTATTCGGCAACTGAAGATGATGTTTTGATTGCAAAATACCGGACTATCAGATTCAAGGGGAAAGAAAGCCTTCAGATCATACTCGACAAAACACCTTTCTATGCTGAATCCGGAGGACAGGTGGGTGACACAGGGTACCTTATCTCAGGATCTGAAAAAATCGAGATAGTCGATACCATAAAAGAAAACAATGCGATAATTCATATCAGCCATGGAAAAATTTCCAATCCTCAGGATATCTTCCATGCAGTTGTGGATCTTAAGAAACGGCTAATGACTGCCAGCAATCATACTGCAACCCATCTGCTCCATCATGCACTCCGCAAAATTCTGGGAAGTCATGTGGAACAAAAAGGCTCACTTGTGACTGCCGAACGCCTCAGGTTCGACTTCAGCCACTTTGCCCGGCTTACCAGGGATGAAATCAGAAAAGTTGAAGAAGAAGCAAACCGGATGGTCAGGGAAAGCGCAAATCAGATAGTCGCTGAAGGAGTACCCATGGAAGAGGCCATCCGGATGGGGGCAATAGCCCTGTTCGGCGAAAAGTATGGTGATACCGTAAGAGTTGTGAGATTTGGCGACTCTGTCGAACTATGCGGAGGAACCCATGCCGATAACACGGGCAGGATAGGTATTATAAAGATAACCTCCGAAGGCGGTATAGCAGCCGGCATAAGGAGAATAGAAGCTGTCACCGCCGAAAAGGCCGAAGAATATATCAATGAAAAGATTGAAGCGGCCGATGAGGTCGCGATACTCCTTAAAAGCACCGGTAACATCAAGGAAAGCACTGAAAAAATGCTGGCCGAAAATGCACAGCTCAGGAAAACCATCGAAAAACTTGAAGCCAGT
Organism: Bacteroidales bacterium; assembly: GCA_016936695.1. GTDB lineage: Bacteria > Bacteroidota > Bacteroidia > Bacteroidales > VadinHA17 > LD21. The sequence goes on from JAFGXK010000064.1 coordinate 5,461, forward strand.
TCAGCATTGGCTCTGATCAAAGATCTTGAAGAAAAAGCTGCTGATATAAACGGTATCAGATTCATCTCCGGAGTCATAGAAAACGGATCGGCCGAGATGCTAAAGAACATTGCCCACCAGGTCCGCAGTTCATCAGATAATACCGTCCTCGTAATTGGCTCCTCTGTTGGCGAGAAGGCAAACTTATTCGCAATGGTAAGCGACTCTCTGGCGAACTCCAGAAACATAAGCGCAGCGGCTATCATTAAGGAAATAGCTGGAGAAATAAAGGGTGGAGGCGGAGGTCAGCCATTTCTTGCATCTGCGGGAGGTAAAAATCCTTCCGGACTACCCGTTGCTCTTTTAAAAGCTTCTGAATACCTTAAAAGAATAACTTCATGATCGCCCGGAATTACATTGCAGCCCTTTTATTCATCTTTCTGTCAGCCATTTTAATGTCATGCACCCCTGAGGCTTGCTTCGAAGAGACTAACGCATATCTCAAAGCTACTTTCTACAGCAACGATACAAAGGAAAAGAGCACACCCGACAGTCTTACTGTCACAGGCATTGGTATTACTGAAAATATATACGACAGAAAATCAGGTATACAGCCCGGTCTGTTTCCCCTCGATGCATCCGCAGGAACCTGTTCTTTTTTGATTAAAATAAACGATGTTACCGATACGTTAAGCTTCCATTATTCAAGCTATCCACATCTTATATCAAAAGAGTGCGGGTACACTTTTTTCCACAGACTCGACACCTTCTTCTGTAAAAATGAATCTTTTTACATCTACCGGAGTTCCGACAACATAACAACTGCCAATGAGGAAAATATCCGTATATTTTATTAGTCTGTTCCTGATTCTTGATCTGCCCGGCATCATGGCACAGGATACTATCCTCTTTCCACTGAAGATCAGGGCCGGTTTCGATATTATCGGACCCGGCATTTATATGTCTGACAAAAATAACCTGAACATGGAGGGATTCCTGTCATTCGACAGAAATGAAAAAATGGCCTATATCGTGGAAGGAGGTTATAGCAATTTTAACTATTCGCAGTACAATTATGATTATACCAGTACCGGGACGTTTGCCAGGCTGGGTGTTGACCTTAACCTCCTCAAACCAGATAAGGCCTTAGGCCTTTACTGGGCCGGGATAGGCTTAAGGTACGGATTAAGCCTGTTCAGTTCCGAAACTTCCTCCCTTAGCTATGAAAATTACTGGGGTGAGATGACTTCTTCAATCCCTTCAAAAAAAATGACCGCACATTTTCTGGAAGTTGCCCCTGGTGTCAGGACTGAGGTCTTCAAAAACCTCAGCATGGGATGGACAATAAGGCTGAAGCTGCTGATATCGGGAGGCGGAGGGAAGGACATCAGGCCAATATCAATCCCGGGATATGGAAATGGTGGGAGGACCACCAATGCCGGAATAAGTTATTTCATCACCTGGAACATCCCCTATAAAACCAAAACGGTTATCATCAAACCCGAATTACCGGACGAGGAAGATGAGGAGTTTGAAGAAGAGAATGTTTCAGGTCAGCAGAGAATAGGGTTCTGACAGTCAGGCGGCATTCAAATTGCAATATTTCACCTGCCTGCCGGTACCGCGGCTGGCTTGTTGCTGAAAAACCATAGTCCCATGAAAGTAAGGAACCCATTCACCAGGAGCAATTCGAATCCAAACTTATATCCGTTGAACAATACCTCTGAATAAGTGCTCAAAAGATAGCATACAACAGGTGAGAGTATGGCAATCCACGGAGTGACCCGGTCTTTTGCCACCCTGCTTGTGAAAAGTCCGAAAGAGTACATCCCCAGAAGCGGGCCATAGGTATAACCGGCAATTGTGAACAGCTTGTCGATAATCGCCCTGTCATTCAACGACCTGAATATAAGCACACATATGAAGAATATTGCAGCTATTGAAATGTGAACAACGTATCTGGTTCTGGTTTTTGCCTTTTCGGTCAGGTGGTCCTTCTTCTCCAGACCAAGCAGATCAATGCTCACCGATGTAGTCAGCGATGTAAGGGCGCCGTCGGCACTTGGGAAAGCAGCAGAAATAAGACCTATGAGGAATACTATCCCGGCAACCGGACCAAGATAATTGAATGCTACTGTCGGGAAAAGATCATCACTCATTGCCACGGTAACGTTTCTGCTTTGGGCATAAAGCATCAGAAAAGCACCAAGGAGAAGGAACAGGAAATTAACCAGTACTATTATTCCGCTGAACGTGAACATATTCTTCTGGGCTTCCCTGAGATTCCTGCAACTCAGGTTCTTCTGCATCATCTCCTGGTCAAGTCCTGTCATCGAAATAGTAATAAACATCCCGCTCAGGAACTGCTTCAGAAAAAATCTTTCACTATGCCAGTCGGTTACAAACATGGTGGAAACCGGACTCTTCATTACAGAACCTGCCAGCTTAAATACAGGAGATCCCATTTCCCTGCTGATATAAATCACCGAAAGAACAACTGCAAGCAGCATGAATGTTGTCTGCAGGGTGTCGGTCCACACAATTGTCCTGATGCCCCCTTTAAGAGTGTAAAGAATGATCAGCAGAATGAAAATAAATACATTAACCCAGAAGGGAACATTCCAGGCATCGAAAACAAATATCTGCAGGACGTTGATTACCAGAAACATTCTGAGCGAAGCACCCAAAACCCTGGAGAGGATGAAGAAACCCGCTCCGGTTTTATATGAATAATATCCGAATCGTTGCTCAAGATAAGTGTAGATTGACGTTAGCTTCAGCCTGTAATACAAAGGCAGCAATACAAGTGCAATAACAAGATAACCGAAAAGATAGCCGAAAACCACCAGCATGTAACTGAACTGGGTATCCTTCACCCATCCCGGCACCGACATAAAGGTTACGCCAGAAAGCGAGGCCCCGATCATTCCGTAAGCCACAACAAACCAAGGCGATACCCTGTTGCCTATATAAAACGACTGATTGTTTGCCTTACGGGCAGTTATCCATGTAACCGCAAATAAGAGGGTGGTGTAAGCCAGAAAAATAAACAGGATAAGTAATGGGTTCATGCCTTTCCGGATAAATATGCAAGGATAACAAAAAGAAAGGAAGACAAAAAATTCAG